>NZ_JBCNNS010000048.1:0-29245 GCF_039594335.1 Raoultella sp. | reverse complement strand
ACGGCTATATTCCTTACTATAGCGCTCTCCCCTTGAGGAGAGAGCACGGGATTTTGGTTTTAACCCTACGGCTTATTTACCACGGGCTTCAATTACGGCCTGAGCAACGTTGTTCGGCGCGTCATCATACTTCAGGAACTCCATGGAGTAAGAAGCACGACCTTTGGTCAGGGAACGCAGCTGAGTTGCATATCCGAACATTTCAGACAGCGGAACTTCAGCGTGAATCACAACGCCAGTAACGTTGGATTCTTGACCACGCAGCATACCACGACGACGGCTAAGGTCACCGATGACGTCACCAGTGTTCTCTTCCGGAGTTTCTACTTCAACCTTCATGATCGGCTCAAGCAGAACTGGTTTCGCTTTCTTAAAGCCATCTTTGAAGGCAATAGAAGCGGCCAGTTTAAACGCCAGTTCAGAGGAGTCAACGTCATGGTAAGAACCGAAGTGCAGACGCACGCCGAGATCAACTACCGGGTAACCTGCCAGCGGACCAGCTTTCAGCTGTTCCTGGATGCCTTTATCAACGGCCGGGATGTATTCGCCAGGAATTACACCACCTTTGATGTCGTTGATGAACTCGTATCCTTTCGGATTTGAGCCCGGCTCCAGCGGGTACATGTCGATCACAACGTGACCATACTGACCACGACCACCAGACTGCTTGGCATGTTTACCTTCGATATCGGTAACTTTCGCACGAATCGCTTCGCGGTAAGCAACCTGAGGTTTACCGACGTTCGCTTCAACGTTGAATTCACGCTTCATACGGTCAACGATGATGTCGAGGTGCAGCTCACCCATACCGGCGATAATGGTCTGGTTAGATTCTTCGTCAGTCCATACGCGGAATGACGGGTCTTCTTTCGCCAGACGACCCAGAGCCAGACCCATTTTTTCCTGGTCAGCTTTGGTTTTCGGTTCAACAGCGATGGAGATTACCGGCTCAGGGAATTCCATACGCTCCAGAATGATCGGGTGATCCGGGTTACACAGGGTATCACCAGTGGTCACGTCTTTCAGACCGATAGCTGCAGCGATGTCGCCCGCGCGAACTTCTTTGATCTCTTCACGTTTGTTAGCGTGCATCTGTACGATACGACCGAAACGCTCACGTGCAGATTTCACGGAGTTCAGGATGGTATCACCAGAGTTAACCACACCGGAGTAAACGCGGAAGAAGGTCAGGTTACCCACGAACGGGTCGGTAGCGATTTTAAATGCCAGAGCAGCAAACGGCTCTTCATCGCTAGCGTGACGCTCAGCCGGAGTATCTTTACCATCGTCCAGAATACCGTTGATCGCAGGTACATCAACCGGGGATGGCAGGTAATCAACTACCGCATCCAGCATCGCCTGAACACCTTTGTTCTTAAATGCAGAACCACAGGTTACCAGGATGATTTCGTTGTTCAGAACACGCTGACGCAGAGCTTTTTTGATCTCTTCTTCAGTCAGTTCTTCACCACCCAGGTATTTCTCCATTAGCTCTTCTGAAGCTTCTGCAGCGGACTCGATCAGGTTCTGGTGCCATTCGTCAGCCAGGTCCTGCATGTCAGCCGGGATATCTTCGTATTCGAAGGTAACGCCCTGGTCTGCATCGTTCCAGTTGATGGCTTTCATTTTCACCAGGTCAACAACACCGGTGAAACCTTCTTCAGCACCAATTGCCAGCTGCAGCGGAACCGGGTTCGCGCCCAGACGGGTTTTGATCTGACCAACAACTTTCAGGAAGTTCGCACCCATACGGTCCATTTTGTTAACGAACGCAATGCGTGGAACTTTATATTTGTTTGCCTGACGCCATACGGTTTCAGACTGTGGCTGAACACCACCAACTGCGCAGTAAACCATTACCGCACCATCAAGCACACGCATGGAACGTTCTACTTCGATGGTGAAGTCAACGTGCCCCGGGGTGTCAATGATGTTAACGCGATGCGGTTCATACTGCTTAGCCATACCAGACCAGAATGCAGTAGTCGCTGCGGAGGTGATAGTGATACCACGCTCCTGCTCCTGCTCCATCCAGTCCATGGTTGCTGCGCCGTCATGAACTTCACCGATTTTGTGGTTTACACCGGTGTAGAACAGAATACGTTCGGTAGTAGTGGTTTTACCGGCGTCGATGTGCGCACTGATACCGATGTTACGGTAGCGTGCGATGGGTGTTGTACGAGCCATTTGATTCCTCGTTTATTTCTTTAGGCGTTCAGTTAAGTTATCCAGCACGGGCGACTGACCTGCAGCGCCCGCCTGGTGACTATGACTCCGAAGGGATTACCAACGGTAGTGAGCGAACGCCTTGTTGGCTTCTGCCATGCGGTGAACGTCTTCACGTTTCTTAACTGCAGTACCTTTGTTGTCTGCAGCATCAGAAAGTTCGTTCGCCAGACGCAGAGCCATGGATTTATCACCACGTTTACGAGCAGCTTCTACGATCCAACGCATTGCCAGGGCATTACGACGAACCGGACGGACTTCAACTGGAACCTGGTAAGTCGAACCACCTACGCGGCGGGACTTAACTTCGACGGTCGGACGAACGTTGTCCAGAGCGACTTCGAAAGCTTCCAGTTCATTTTTACCAGAGCGCTGAGCCAGGGTCTCCAGCGCGCTGTATACGATAGCTTCTGCAGTAGATTTTTTACCATCTACCATCAGGATGTTTACAAATTTTGCCAGCAGTTCTGATCCGAACTTCGGATCTGGAAGGATTTTACGCTGACCAATGACGCGACGACGTGGCATGGAAATACTCCGTTGTTAATTCAGGATTGTCCAAAACTCAAAGAGTTTAGTTTGACATTAATATAAAACGTTTGGCCTTACTTAACGGAGAACCATTAAGCCTTAGGACGCTTCACGCCATACTTGGAGCGAGCTTGCTTACGGTCTTTAACGCCGGAGCAGTCAAGCGCACCACGAACGGTGTGGTAACGAACACCCGGAAGGTCTTTAACACGACCGCCACGGATCAGGATCACGGAGTGTTCCTGCAGGTTGTGACCTTCACCGCCGATGTAGGAGGTGACTTCGAAACCGTTAGTCAGACGAACACGGCACACTTTACGCAGTGCGGAGTTCGGTTTCTTAGGAGTGGTGGTATATACGCGAGTACATACACCACGTTTCTGCGGGCAGGCTTCCAGTGCAGGCACGTTGCTCTTTGCAACTTTGCGTGCGCGTGGTTTGCGTACCAGCTGGTTAATTGTTGCCATTAAATAGCTCCTGGTTTTAGCTTTTGCTTCGTAAACACGTAATAAATCGCCTCATATAATATGAGGACGCAGAATTTTAGGGCGGTGCCGAAAAGGTGTCAAGAAATATACAACGATCCCGCCATTACCAGGACAACTGTCCAGGATGTTTGACCGACATTCTGACGAAATCAGTATAGCCAACCCTGACGACACTGTCCGCAATTTGACCAACCAGCCCGCGGGCTTCGATATCTTCTTGCAGAGCGTAGATGGAGATGGGGGCAGAGTGCAGGATTTCAAGGAATGGTCCGTCGGCGATGGCCGCAATCACGCCATCGGAAAGCAGCAGGAGATCGTCGCCATCCTTTACCAGACGCAGCATCGCGCGGAGATCGGTGTGCCACGGGGACGTGCTGAGTGTATGGAGCATTCAGTCCTCAGAAACGCAAAATCACGTTGAAATCATCGAGCCGGGCGCGCAACGCTTCGGGCTCAAGCCACCCGGCATCCACCACCCACGACGTCCCGGCATTCAGGCCGCGTTCACGAGCGGACGCTGCGCATATCCAGCATGCGTCAATATCGTACAGCGGTAAGAGTTTAAAGGTCGCGATGTAATCGCGGGCAAGCACCGCCGACGGCTGTTGCCCTGGCAGCAGTTGAAAGACGCCGTCGCCGACAAAGAATACGCCGAGCTCATCGGTCAGCGCTGAAGTCGCCAGCAGCGCATCCAGACCTTCCCGACCCGAAGCAGAACCATGCGGGGCAGATGAAAAAACAAAGGCAACGCGTTTCATCAAAACTGCACCATCCGATCGCAGGTTAATGAGGCTTCCGCCAGCGCACCCAATCCGCTCAGCGTAAATCCGGGCTGCAGATTATGGCCAGGCAACCCCAACTGCTGCGCTTCTCGTTCATCGGTGACTCCGCGACGCAAAGCTGACGCCACGCAGATGTGCAGTGCGACGGCATGATCGTCATGCAACCGCTGCCACGCGCGGACAAGGTCAAATTCGTCGCTGGCGGGCGCTGTCAGTTGGTTTGCGTTGTAGACGCCTTCACGATAGAAGAAGACACAGGCCAACTCATGACCTTCTCGCAAAACAGCCTGGGCAAACTGCCAGGCGCTGCTGGCCTGCTGCGTACCGTAGGCAGGTCCCGTCACCGTAATGGCAAAACGCATTACTTATCCAGCCCCTGGAAATCGCCGCTCTTAAACTGACGAATATAGAGATAGACCGTATGTTTAGAAATATTCAGCCTATCAGCAACCTGGTTGATGGCGTCTTTGATATCAAAGATCCCTTTCTCGTAGAGATTCAGGACAATCTGGCGATTTTTAGCATTGTTGGAAACATTGCGGTCGGCGTTCACTTCTTCAATAGTGAACTCAAGCGTTTGAGCGACCAAATCATCAACGGATGAGGCAAAGTTAACCTGAGAATTCACTTCCGGCGTTTCCGGAGGAATAAAGGTGCTCATTATCTGTGAGAACGGCACATCCAGGTTCATGTTGATGCACAGCAGACCAATGACCCGGTGTTCACGGTTACGAATAGCGATCGTGACAGACTTCATCAGGACGCCGCTCTTGGCCCGCGTAAAGTAGCACTTGGATACGCTGCTATCGGCCCCTGTCATATCATGCAGCATACGCAGCGCAAGATCGGTAATCGGCGAGCCGATTTGGCGCCCGGTATGTTCGCCGTTGGCGATGCGGATAGCGGAGCATTTCAGATCCTGTAAAGAATGCAGCACGATCTCGCAATGGGAACCAATGAGCATCGCTAACCCGTCCACAACCGCTTCATAGGATTTGAGGATATCGAAGTCGGTCTGGTCGAAAGGACGTTGATCCAGCAGGTCAAGCTCACTGGTTTCGTTGGTTAAAAGCGACCTGGACATGAAAAAAAGCACTCCTTTTCAGGAGCCTGTCATTTTTTACACACAATCGTTCAAGGTGCGCTAAGGTGCACGCCCGAGACATTCGTTACAACGAATTTGACCAGCCATAAGCTGGCGAGGTAAGAGGCAAACATGTCTCTTATCCGTCCCAGGGCTGACTCCAGTGCGTAACCGGAATAAGCGGATGCAGCCAATGTAGAGGCAGCTTGAAGGATGAGGTGTAGCTTGTCAGGGCAGGCTCATCATCATTATTAATGCTAACTAAAGTAATACAGCGCTTGAGGCACTTTCCAGTTTTAATTATATCTGCCCCAAATAAAAAAGCCGCCGCCTTTAATGGCGGCGGCTTAAACCAGATTACTTCTTGGCGTCTGCGCTTTGTGCGTCAGCTTTAGCATCAGCCGCCGCTTCAGGCTTAGCATCGGCTTTCGGCGCCGGTTTGATATCCAGCAGCTCTACGTCGAAGACCAGCGTGGAGTTAGCCGGAATACCCGGGACGCCAGTTTTGCCGTAAGCCAGATCCGGCGGGATAACCAGCTTGATTTTGCCGCCTTTTTTGATATTTTTCAGGCCTTCAGTCCAGCCAGGGATAACGCCGTCCAGACGGAAGGAGAGCGGCTCACCACGGGTGTAGGAGTTATCGAACTCTTTACCGTCAATCAGCGTACCTTTGTAATTCACGACAACAGTGTCACTGTCTTTTGGTGCGTCGCCGGTCCCTTCTTTTTCAACTTTGTACAGCAGACCAGATTTAGAGGTTTTGACGCCCTTCTCTTTTGCGAAGGTGTCACGATAGGCTTTGCCTTTAGCATCGTTTTCAGTCGCGTCTTTTTCCATTTTCTGCTGAGCCGCAGTTTTTACGCGGGTTTCGAAAGTTTGCAAGGTCTGCTCGATTTCTTGATCGGACAGTTTGCTTTTGTTCGCAAAAGCATCCTGAACACCGGCGATCAACTGATCTTTATCCAGCTTGATACCCAGTTTTTCTTGTTCTGTCAGGGAGTTTTCCATGTAACGTCCCAGTGAAGCACCCAGCGCATAAGCAGATTTTTGATCGTCATTCTTAAATGCCACTTTGCTATCCGTTGCAGGTGCCGTCTTCGCAGCAGTATCAGCCGCAAAGGTCAGCGGTGCATTCAGGGCGACGGCCATCGTGGTCGCCAGCAGCGTTACTTTAAACAGTGATTTCATCCATTTCTCCAGGGCCGGGGCATCTCACCCCAGGGTTATCGTAAAAAGCAAAAAAGGTACTATAAAACGTTGCAGAGCAAATCTACATACAGACCTTCCTGAATATCGCCAGTTTTCAGACTATTTTTGTATAAATAAGTTTCCTGTCTGACGCGAGGTTGCTGCGCGAAGGGTGAAAGTTGAGTAGAATCCGCTCGCGAGATAAGACAGAAGAGGTTACTCATGCACAACACTACACTGGAGACTCGCCTGGCGGAGCTGGAAAGCCGGCTGGCGTTTCAGGAAATCACTATTGAAGACCTCAACAAGACCGTCACCGCCCATGAAATCGAAATGGCGAAAATGCGTGAACATATGCGTTTGATGGTTGAAAAACTGAAAGCGACCCAATCATCACATATCGCATCGCAGGCAGAAGAAACGCCCCCGCCACATTATTGAAGCGTAAAAAAAGCGGGTCTCCCCGCTTGACGGTCTCCGGCAGCGCCATGTCTACCGGATTGAATACCCTAAGAATTTCAAGTAGCATAAAGCCAGCCCAACGGGCCTGCAGCTTGAAAGACGACGGGTATTAGTGACAACCACAGCCGCCATTACCACAACCGCCTTTGCCATGTTCATGACCGTGGTCGTGATCGTGGCCGTGACCGCCGCAGCAACCTTCATGATCGTGGTCATGATCGTGACCGTGGGCACCGTGCACGTGACCGTGCTCCAGCTCTTCTGCAGTCGCTTCACGAATCGCAACCACTTCAACGTTGAACTTCAGATTCTGACCAGCCAGCATGTGGTTACCGTCAACCACGACATGCTCGTCATCCACTTCGGTGATTTCAACCGGCACCGGACCCTGGTCAGTTTCTGCCAGGAAACGCATGCCCACCTGCAGTTCATCAACGCCCATGAAGACGTCTTTAGGAACGCGCTGAACCAGATTTTCGTCGTACTGGCCGTACGCATCGTTGGCGCCGACTTCTACGTCAAATTTGTCGCCCACTTCATGACCATCCAGCGCATTTTCCAGGCCGGAAATCAGGGAGCCGTGACCATGCAGGTAGTCCAGCGGCGCGCTTACCGGAGACTCATCAACCAACACACCGTCTTCTGTACGTACCTGATAGGCCAGGCTGACCACCAGGTCTTTTGCTACTTTCATGATATCTCCTGAGCATGGGAAGAATAGTGGCGCAGATTGTAGCGGAATTCTGCAGCCGTGTACCCTCTAGCTTAAAAAAAGGCGACAGATAACGCTAGTCCGGATGAAAAATGCCAATCACTTGTTCATCTTTGCGTACGTGCTCCTGCGCCTCTTTATCCACCTCACGCATCTGGTGACCACACTTAACACACTCAACAATATCGACATTATTCTCGCGCCACATTGCCAGAGAATCCTGCGCCTGACACGCCGGACATTTTGCGCCGGCAATAAAACGTTTACGCACTGCCATCATTATTTGACCCTTATTCAAACTCATCCCAACCGTCAAGCTGCCTGCTCTCTTTCTGCATCTCGCGCTGGAAAATCTCTTCCAGCTCCCGGCGAGCCTCCCGCAAGCGTGATATCTGCAGCGTATCCGTATTCACGGGCATTAACTCACGCAGCATTCGCATATCCAGACGACGGAAGTGCAGCTGCGCACGCTGCGCCTGATGAGGATGCATACCCAGAGTAATCAACGCCTTGCGCCCCAGCTCCAGCGCGCTGGAAAACGTTTCACGCGAAAACTGTTTCACGCCAGCCTTCAGCAATTCATGCGCCTCAACACGGCCCCGGGCGCGCGCAAGGATATTCAGATGCGGAAAGTGTTGCTGGCACATCTCCACCAACTTCATGGTATCTTCCGGCTCGTTACAGGTGATAACAATCGACTGTGCATCCTCCGCCCCTGCCGAGCGCAGTAGCTCCAACTGTGTCGCATCGCCAAAATAGACTTTATAGCCATATTTACGCATCAGGTTAACCGCACTGATATCACGCTCCAGCACGGTAATCCGCATTTTATTGGCCATCAGCAAACGACCAATAACCTGTCCGAAGCGACCAAAGCCGACAATAATCACCTGCGGTTTATCGTCCTCAACCCACGGCGCTTCATCTTCTTCTTCCGGCTGGTTAAAGCGTCGGGAGAGAATTTGATCGATAAGCGTCATCAGCAGCGGCGTCGTCATCATCGATAACGTGACCGTCACCAGCAGCAGCGCCATCTGATCGTTTTCGAACAGTCGCAGCGAGGCGGGCAGTGAGAACAGCACAAACGCAAACTCGCCCCCCTGGCTCAGCACTCCCGCAAACTGCATCCGTTCCGAGCTACGCACTCCGTATACCCGAGCCAGACCGTACAGCACGAGGCTTTTTACCACTACCAGCACGGCAACGCTTGCGGCCACCCACAGTAAGTGGGTGTAGAGCACCCCCAGATTTAATGCCATGCCGACGGAAATAAAGAACAGCCCGAGTAAAAGCCCTTTAAACGGCTCAATGGCGATCTCCAGCTCATGACGATACTCGCTTTCAGCCAGCAGAACGCCGGCAATAAAGGTACCGAGCGCCATAGACAGACCAAGCGCATCCATAAACAGGGCCGACCCCAGCACCAGCAGCAGCGTTGCGGCGGTAAAGACTTCCCGCACCCCGGAGCCGGCGATAAACCGAAAAACAGGCCGCAGCAGAAAACGGCCTCCAATCAGCATCCCACCGAAGGCCAGAACCTTCAACCCGACTGTCACCCAGTTAAAATGGTCATCACCCGAACCAGCCAGCAACGGGACCAGAGCCAGCGCAGGGATCACGGCCAGATCCTGAAACAGCAGCACGGAAAAACCCAGCTGTCCGGACTCGCTGCGACTCATGCCTTTCTCACGCATCAACTGCAGCGCCATTGCCGTGGACGACATTGCCAGGCCAATACCACCGACCACCGCTGCCTGCCAGGAAAACCCGGTCACCATCAGTAACCCACCGAGAATACCTGCGCTGAGCATGACCTGAGCCGCCCCGACGCCAAAGATGGAACTACGCAGGCGCCAGAGCTTATCCGGGTTGAGTTCAAGCCCGATAATAAACATCAGGAACACAACACCCAGTTCGGAAAAATGAAGAATTTCATCGACATCACTGATAAAACCCAGACCCCACGGGCCTATCGCAATCCCGGCCAGCAGATAACCTAATACCGCGCCGATACCCAATCGGGCGGCCAGGGGAACCGCCACCACGGCAGAAAACAGAAATAACACCCCCGCTAACAGCAGATCAGCTCCCGCCATTATTCCCTCCTGCCGTGATAGGGTTAGCCAGCCAGTCACGATACGCGCGCGCATGGTTTTTCAGGTCATCAGGCGATTGCCGGCGAGCCCAGTAGACAATAATCGGGCTCATCCAGTGCATCCGGCACATGCCGGCAGTCAGTTCAAATGGGCGCAGGATATCGTTCATGGGATAGCGATTTACATCACGTCGGTAGGCGCTCTCTGGCTCACCAGTAGTAATCACACTTCGCCAGTACTTTCCCGCAAGCTGGTTCCCTCCTGCGCCGCTGGCAAAGCCGCGAGTCAGCACCCTGTCCAGCCACTCCTTCAACAATGCCGGACAGCTCCACGTATAGAGCGGATGCTGGAAAACAATCACCTCATGCTGGCGCAACAGATCCTGTTCATGGGCAATATCGATAAAAAAATCTGGGTAGTGTGCATAGAGATCGTGCACGGTGACATTAGGCAACTGTAAAGTCGGTTCAAGTAATACCCGGTTGGCCACGGAATCCTGAGATTCTGGGTGGGCATACAGCAGCAAAACCTTCGCTGTCTGAGACATCATTCCCCTCCCGAACGTCTTCTGGTGGCCTGTACAACGGCTGCGTCCCGACGCAACCAGAATGACTTTGTGTATCATCTTCGTTTTGGGCTACCATTGCGGCCCGGTGGAGCAATTTGCTACCACATTACATTATCATAATGACAAACTAACATAGTCAGAACATACGGCGCCTTATGATTGTTTTCTCCTCGTTACAAATTCGTCGCGGCGTACGGGTCCTTCTGGACAACGCCACCGCTACCATCAATCCTGGCCAGAAGGTCGGCCTGGTGGGCAAAAACGGCTGCGGCAAATCCACGCTGCTAGCGCTTTTGAAAAACGAGATTAGCGCTGACGGCGGCAGTATGACCTTTCCGGGTAACTGGCAGCTGGCGTGGGTTAATCAGGAAACCCCTGCGCTGCCGCAGCCGGCCATTGATTATGTTATTGATGGCGATCGCGAATATCGCCAGTTCGAAGCCGATTTAAACCAGGCCAACGAGCGCAATGACGGCCACGCCATCGCAACAGTGCACGGTAAACTGGATGCCATTGATGCCTGGACCATCCGTTCGCGCGCCGCCAGCCTGCTGCACGGGCTGGGATTCAGTAATGAGCAGCTTGAAAGTCCGGTCAGCGACTTTTCCGGCGGTTGGCGTATGCGTCTGAACCTCGCGCAGGCGCTGATTTGTCGTTCCGATCTGCTGCTGCTCGATGAACCGACCAACCACCTCGATCTCGATGCGGTTATCTGGCTGGAGAAATGGCTGAAAGGCTACGCCGGCACCCTGATTCTGATCTCTCACGATCGTGACTTCCTGGATCCGATAGTCGATAAAATTATTCATATCGAACAGCAAACGATGTTCGAATACACCGGCAACTACAGCTCGTTTGAAGTGCAGCGCGCCACCCGCCTGTCACAGCAGCAGTCGATGTATGAAAGCCAGCAGCTGCGCGTCGCACATCTGCAAAGTTATATCGATCGCTTTCGCGCCAAGGCAACCAAGGCCAAGCAGGCGCAAAGCCGTATTAAAATGCTGGAGCGCATGGAGCTTATCGCGCCAGCTCACGTCGATAACCCGTTCCACTTTAGTTTCCGCGCACCGGAAAGCCTGCCAAACCCGCTGCTGAAAATGGAAAAAGTCAGCGCCGGTTACGGCGAGCGGGTGATTCTGGACTCGATCAAGCTAAACCTGGTGCCCGGTTCGCGTATTGGCCTGTTAGGGCGTAACGGTGCCGGTAAGTCGACGCTGATCAAGCTGCTGGCCGGTGAACTCCAGCCACTGCACGGCGAGATTGGCCTCGCTAAAGGCATTAAGCTCGGTTACTTCGCTCAGCATCAGCTGGAGTTTCTGCGCGCTGACGAATCCCCATTGCAGCACCTGGCTCGCCTGGCACCTCAGGAGACAGAGCAGAAGTTGCGCGACTATCTCGGTGGGTTTGGTTTCCAGAGCGATAAAGTTAACGAAGAGACGCAGCGTTTCTCCGGTGGTGAAAAAGCCCGTCTGGTGCTGGCATTAATCGTCTGGCAACGCCCTAACCTTCTGCTCCTCGATGAACCAACCAACCACCTCGATCTCGATATGCGTCAGGCCTTAACTGAAGCGCTGATTGATTTCGAAGGCGCGTTGGTTGTGGTTTCGCACGATCGCCACCTGATCCGCTCCACCACCGACGATCTCTATCTGGTGCATGACGGCAAAGTCGAGCAGTTCGATGGCGACCTGGAAGATTATCAGCAGTGGCTCAGCGACTCGCAGAAGCAGGAAAGTTCATCGTCTGACGTTGCGAAAGAGGGCGGTAACAGCGCACAAGCCCGCAAAGACCAGAAACGTCGTGAAGCGGAGTTACGCACGCTGACTCAGCCGCTGCGTAAAGAGATTACCCGCCTCGAAAAAGAGATGGATAAGCTCAATACGCAGCTCGCCCAGGCGGAAGAGAAGCTCGGCGACAGCGGGCTGTATGACGCCTCCCGCAAAGCGGAGCTGACCACCTGTCTGCAGCAGCAGGCCAGTGCAAAATCAGGCCTGGAAGAGTGTGAAATGGCCTGGCTGGAGGCACAGGAGCAGCTGGAGCAAATGCTGCAGGAAGGCTAAAACTGGTTATGTTAAAACAAGGAGCATAAACGCAACGGCGCCGCATTAGGGAAGCGCGCCGTGATGTGCCCCGGCGAAAAACCACAACACTCATCAGCGAAGAGACATTGCCATGGTAAAAAACACGTTCATCTCCCTCGCACTGCTTTGCGCCCTGACCCACTCCGCCTTTGCCGCCTACACCGCGAGCGAATTGAAGAATAAAGAAAACGTCATCGCTTTTTATAATAAAGCGCTGAACGACAAAGACTTTGACGCCGCAAAAACCTACCTCGGGAAGGAGTATATCCAGCATAATCCTGGCGCGCAGGATGGGCCCGAAGGCTTTCGTCAATTCATCGCCTTTCTGAAAGACAAATTCCCCGCCTCGCACAGCGAGATTAAACGCGTGATTGTCGACGGCGACTATGTCGTTCTGCACGTTGCGTCCACCGGCCGCGAGCCGGACGTCACCCGGGCGATTATCGATATTTTCCGCCTCGATGCGCATAACAAGATCGTTGAGCACTGGGATGTTATTCAGACGGTTCCGGAAAAAACCGCCAGTGGCAACAGCATGTTTTGAGCCAGCCTCACAGCCATTCGCACCAGGCAGTGGCTGTTTCCCCTTACAGCCTTCGCGGGCAGCGGCTCATCCTTACCCCGCAAGCAGTCATCATCCGGCTGCAATTTCGTGTAACCTATAGCACAGGCCGCAAGACCACATATTGGATAACCTGCGCACTTCATGCGCGGTATAATGTTTTATAAGATGATTAACTGCTCTGGTGCTATGGTTGAAATCACCCCCACAGAAATGACGCCCCCCGAAGACGACTCGCGCGAATTCCACCCTATGCGCGGTGTGGGCAATCGTCATCTGCAGACCATGTTGCCGCGTCTGATTCGCCGTAAGCTGGGATTCACGCCGCACTGGCAGCGCCTTGAACTCCCGGACGGTGATTTTGTCGATCTGGCGTGGAGTGAAGACCCCGCCGGGGCGCAACACAAACCGCGACTGGTCGTGTTCCACGGACTGGAGGGCAGCCTGCACAGCCCCTATGCTCACGGTCTTATCCATGCGGCCATGCAGCGCGGCTGGCTGGGCGTGGTAATGCATTTCCGCGGCTGTAGCGGCGAACCCAACCGTAATAACCGCATCTATCACTCGGGTGAAACCGAAGATGGCAGCTGGTTCCTGCACTGGCTACAACGCGAATGGGGTGCGGCGCCAACCGCCGCCGTCGGCTATTCGCTGGGCGGGAATATGCTGGGCTGCCTGCTGGCCAAAGAAGGCGATAATGTCCCGCTGGATGCTGCGGTTATCGTCTCGGCCCCGTTCATGCTCGAAGCCTGCAGCTATCATATGGACAAGGGCTTTTCCCGGGTCTATCAACGATATCTGCTCAATCTGTTAAAGGCCAACGCTGCGCGTAAGCTGAAAGCCTATCCCGGTTCGCTCCCGGTCGATCTGCGCCAGCTCAAAGGCATGCGCCGCATCCGCGAATTTGACGATATGATCACTGCCAGGATTCACGGGTTTGCGGATGCACTCGACTACTATCGCCAGTGCAGCGCCATGCCGCGACTCAGCGACATTACTAAACCGACGCTGATCATTCATGCGAAGGACGATCCTTTTATGGACCACCACTCCATTCCGCCGCAAGAACAGCTCCCGGCAAACGTCGAGTATCAGTTGACAGAAAATGGCGGACACGTCGGGTTCGTCGGCGGTACGCTGCGCAAGCCAGAAATGTGGCTGGAAAGGCGTATTCCGGACTGGTTAACCCGTTGGTTAGGAGCACAAAAATGATGATTCCCTGGCACGATTTGGATCCCGAAACGCTGGATAACCTAATCGAAAGCTTTGTGTTGCGTGAAGGCACCGATTATGGTGAACATGAACGCTCGCTGGCGGATAAAGTCGCCGACGTCAAACAACAATTGAAAAGCGGAGAAGCCGTACTGGTGTGGTCAGAACTGCACGAGACGGTCAACATCATGCCCCGCAAGCAGTTTCACGGCTAAGGCGGCGCCACACATCGTTTACTCTGGGAGTTGTTATGTCTGCCAAACATCCGGTGATTGCCGTCACGGGCTCCAGCGGCGCGGGAACCACGACCACCAGCCTCGCCTTTCGTAAAATTTTCGCTCAGCTAAACCTGCGTGCTGCTGAGGTGGAAGGCGACAGCTTCCATCGATATACCCGCCCGGAAATGGACATGGCGATCCGCAAAGCGCGCGATCAGGGAAAACACATCAGCTACTTCGGCCCGGAAGCCAACGACTTCGGACTGCTGGAAAACACCTTCCTTGAGTATGGGCGTAACGGTAGCGGCCAGTCGCGCAAATATCTGCATACCTATGATGAAGCGGTGCCGTGGAATCAGGTGCCGGGCACCTTCACGCCGTGGCAACCGCTACCGGAGCCGACCGATGTCCTGTTTTATGAAGGGCTGCACGGCGGGGTTGTCACGCCGCAATATAACGTCGCGCAGAATGTCGACCTGCTGGTCGGCGTGGTGCCTATCGTCAACCTGGAATGGATTCAGAAGCTCATCCGCGATACCAGCGAACGAGGCCACTCTCGTGAAGCGGTGATGGATTCCGTTGTCCGTTCAATGGAAGACTATATCAATTTCATCACGCCGCAGTTTTCGCGTACCCATATCAACTTCCAGCGCGTCCCCACTGTCGACACCTCCAACCCGTTTGCCGCAAAGGGCATCCCGTCATTGGATGAAAGCTTTGTGGTGATCCACTTCCGCAACCTGCGGGATATCGATTTTCCCTGGCTGCTGGCGATGCTGCAGGGCTCGTTTATCTCGCATATCAATACGCTGGTGGTGCCGGGCGGGAAAATGGGGCTGGCGATGGAGCTCATCATGACGCCGCTGGTGGAGCGCTTGATGGAAGGTAAAGCGATTTAAATGACCGGGTGGCGCGACGAGCGGTGTCAACCCGGTAAGCAGCGTGCCACCGGGTATCTGGGCATTACGCCTCCACTACCTCAAATGAGTGGGTGATATTCACCGCTTTTTGCAGCATCAGTGCCACCGAGCAGTATTTCTCCGCCGACAGATCCACCGCGCGGGAAACGGCAGCCTCTTTCAGCTCCTTGCCAGTCACGATAAAATGCATATTGATATGGGTAAACAGGCGCGGCGCCTCTTCCCGACGTTCAGACGTCAGCTTGACTTCACAGTTAGTCACGTCGTGGCGACCTTTCTGCAAAATAGACACGACATCGATCGCGCTGCATCCGCCCGCCGCCATCAGCACCATCTCCATTGGGCTTGGCGCTTTATCTCCGGAGTTGCCGTCCATCAGAATCTGGTGACCTGATGCGGACTCTCCGATGAAGGTTAACCCTTCAACCCATTTCACACGAGCTTGCATAAAATTTAACTCCAAGGTTGCAATTTTCCTGACAGATTACGCGTACATAACAATTCTCGCAACGGAAGGCGACCTGCATCATGCTGAAGCGAGACACCAGGAGACATGCGGCAAAAGCTATGCTAAAACAGTCAGGATGCTACAGTATTACATTGATGTACTGCATGTATGCAGAGGAGTTCACATTACAGGCTGAAGAAAAATCACCAGCCCGTTTCCCAGGCATAGGGAAACAATACGATTGCATGCCCGGATGCCGTGTAGTGTCGGCACCCGGAGATAGCTTATAACAGAGGATAACCGCGCATGGTGCTTGGCAAACCGCAAACAGACCCTACCCTCGAATGGTTCTTGTCTCATTGCCACATTCATAAGTACCCATCTAAAAGCACGCTGATCCACCAGGGTGAAAAAGCAGAAACGTTGTACTACATCGTCAAAGGCTCTGTGGCTGTGCTCATCAAGGATGAAGAAGGTAAAGAGATGATCCTCTCTTACCTCAACCAGGGCGATTTCATCGGTGAATTAGGCTTGTTTGAAGAAGGCCAGGAGCGTAGCGCCTGGGTACGTGCGAAAACCGCATGTGAAGTGGCCGAAATCTCCTACAAAAAATTCCGTCAGCTCATTCAGGTTAACCCGGATATCCTGATGCGCTTGTCATCGCAGATGGCTCGCCGTCTGCAGGTGACCTCAGAAAAAGTGGGTAACCTTGCCTTCCTCGACGTCACCGGGCGCATCGCTCAGACGTTGTTGAACCTGGCAAAACAGCCGGATGCGATGACCCATCCTGATGGTATGCAAATTAAAATTACCCGCCAGGAAATCGGTCAGATCGTGGGTTGTTCCCGCGAAACCGTTGGCCGTATCCTGAAGATGCTGGAAGATCAGAACCTGATCTCCGCACACGGCAAAACTATCGTCGTATACGGTACGCGTTAAGTCGATGAAACGGCGTGTTGCGCCCGCAATACGCCGTTTTTGTTTCCCCTCTATGTGGCGCAGGCTGATTTACCACCCGGAAGTCAACTATGCACTGCGGCAAACGCTGGTGTTGTGTTTGCCTGTCGCAATCGGCTTCCTCCTCGGTCACTTACAGCAAGGTCTGCTGTTCTCGCTAGTGCCCGCCTGCTGTAACGTCGCCGGTCTGGATACACCGCATAAACGCTTTTTTAAACGTCTGATTATTGGCGGTTCGCTGTTTGCCGGCTGTAGCCTGGTCGTCCAGCTTCTTCTTCAGCAGGATATCCCGCTGCCCTTGATCCTCAGCGGCCTGGCGCTGCTGCTCGGCGTAACGGCGGAGATCAGCTCTCTGCATGCCAGGCTTCTGCCCGCTTCGTTAATTGCCGCTATCTTTACCCTGAGCCTTGCCGGAAACATGCCCGTCTGGGAACCCCTGCTGATCTACGCCCTCGGGACGCTGTGGTACGGCCTGTTTAACTGGTTCTGGTTTTGGCTATGGCGCGAGCAGCCGTTGCGTGAATCGCTGAGCCTGCTCTATCGGGAGCTGGCTAACTATTGCGAAGCCAAATACAGCCTGTTGACCCAGCATATCGATCCCAGCACTTCTCTGCCGCCGTTGCTCACGCGCCAGCAGAAGGTGGTGGACCTGATCACCCAATGCTACCAGCAGATGCATATGCTGGCGGCGAACCAGCGCAATGACCACAAGCGCCTGCTGCGAGCGTTTCAGATGGCGCTGGATTTACAGGAACATATCTCCGTCAGCCTGCACCAACCCGAAGAAGTGCAAAAACTGGTTGAGCGCAGCCATGCCGAGGCGGTGATCCGCTGGAACGCACAAACCGTTGCCGCCCGCCTGAGGGTACTGGCTGATGACATTCTCTACCACCGCTATCCGCAACGCTTCCACATGGATAAGCAAATCGGCGCGCTAGAGAAAATTGCCTGGCAGCATCCCGACAACCCGGTAGGGCAGTTCTGCGCCTGGCACTTCAGCCGAATAGCCCGGGTACTGCGCACCCAGCGCCCGCTGTATGCTCGCGATCTGATGGCGGATAAAGAGCGCCGTCTGCCGTTGCTGCCCGCGCTAAAGAACTATCTCTCGTGGAAATCGCCGGCGTTACGTAACGCCGCACGTATCTGCGTGATGTTAACGGCCGCGAGCCTGATGGGAAGCACCCTGAACCTACCCAAGCCTTACTGGATCCTGATGACGGTGCTTTTTGTGACCCAAAACGGCTACGGCGCGACACGGGTACGTATTGTCCATCGGGCGGCAGGGACTCTTGCCGGTCTGGCCATCGCCGGCCTGGCATTGCACTTTCACGTCCCGGAGGGTTATACACTCTCGGCGATGCTGGTCGTCACGCTGCTGAGTTACCTGATTATTCGCAAACATTACGGCTGGGCGATGGTTGGCTTTACCGTGACGGCGGTGTATACCCTGCAGCTTCTGACGCTAAATGGCGAGCAGTATATTGTCGCCAGACTTATCGATACGCTTATTGGCTGCCTTATTGCGTTTGGCGGTATGGTCTGGCTATGGCCGCAATGGCAAAGCGGGCTACTGCGCAAGAATGCTCACGACGCGCTGGAAGCCGATCAGGAGGCGATCAGGCTGATTCTCAGCGACGATCATCAAGCCCCGGCGCTGGCCTATCGCCGGATGCGTGTCAACCAGGCACATAACTCACTGTATAACTCGCTGAATCAGGCCATGCAGGAACCCGGGTTTAACACACATTATCTTGATGATATGAAGCTATGGGTCACCCACAGCCAGTTTATTGTTGAGCATATCAACGCGATGACCACGCTGGCCCGCGAGCATACGATGCTAACGCCGGAACTGGCCCGACGCTATCTGGAATCTTGTGAGGTTGCGCTCCAGCGTTGCCAGCAGCGGCTGGATACCGACGGTCCCGGCAGCGCTGGCGATGTGAATATTATGGAGTCGCAGGATGTGGAGGTGAGCCGTGGCCCGTTAAGTACGATGGAGCAACATCTGCAGCGGATCCTTGATCATCTGAACACCATGCACACCATCTCCTCGGTGGCATGGCGTCAGCGCCCGCATCACGGCATCTGGTTACGCGCAATTAAGCGCTAAGCACCTGCTGTACCGCCTGCGCAAAGCGAGCCATGCCTTCGGCAATATCCTTCTCTTCAATAACCAGCGAAGGTACAAAGCGCATTACATCCGGCCCGGCATTAAGCACCATCACCCCCGCATCTGCCGCGGAATAAAGAAAATCGCGAGCCCGGCCTTTATGCTGCGGCTTCAGCTCCGCGCCAATCAACAGCCCCATACCGCGGATATCGCTGAACAGGTCAAACTGCGCGTCAATTTGCTGGAGATGCTGTACAAACAGCGCGCGCTTCGCATTCACTCCCTCCAGCACCTCCGGGGTATTGATCAGATCAAATGCTGCCCCGGCAACGGCGCAGGCCAGAGGGTTACCGCCGTAGGTCGAACCGTGGGAACCGGCGTGGAATGCGCTGGCAATATCGTTGGTGGTCAGTACAGCGCTGATCGGGAAGCCACCGCCCAGCGCTTTGGCACTGGTAAGAATATCCGGCGTCACGCCGTAGTGCATGTATGCAAACAGAGAACCGGTCCGCCCCATTCCACACTGAACTTCATCAAAGACCAGCAGCGCCTGATGCTCATCGCACAGTTCGCGTAGTCCTTTCAGAAACTCCGGCGTCGCCGCCATCACTCCGCCTTCTCCCTGAATCGGCTCTACGACCACCGCACAAGTATGATCGTCCATTACCGCTTTAACCGCATGCAGATCGTTAAACGGCACGTGGATAATGTCTGCCGGTTTCGGGCCGAAACCGTCAGAATATTTTGGCTGCCCGCCCACCGATACCGTGAACAGCGAACGGCCGTGGAAGGCATTGTGGAAGGCGATGATTTTGGTCTTATACGGGCTGTGACGGGTAATTGTATAGTGGCGCGCCAGCTTGAACGCCGTTTCATTCGCTTCGGTGCCCGAGTTCATGAACACCACACGCTCGGCGAAGGTGGCGTCCACCAGCTTGCGACCCAGATGCAGCGCAGGCTCGTTGGTAAAGACGTTGCTGGTATGCCACAAGGTTTCGCCCTGCTCATGCAGCGCCGCGACCAGAGACGGATGACAATGACCTAACGCCGTCACCGCAATCCCGCCCGCGAAATCAACGTACTCTTTGCCCTGCTGATCCCATACGCGGCTACCTTTACCTTTAACCGGGATGAATTCTGCAGGTGCATAAATCGGCAGAATAACTTCATCGAATGTGGCGCGGGTAATTACCGCTTGCTCAGTTGCCATGTCATGCCATCCTTCTTCGTTATGCGATCGTTATTTTGATAATCTACTCACAAAATATGCATAAAAAATCACTCAATGGCAACAACAAATCACCGATTGAGAAAGTTTGCCAGCAGCTGATGTCCCTGCTCGCTAAGAATACTCTCCGGGTGGAACTGTACCCCTTCGAGATCCCATTCCCGATGACGAATCGCCATAATCTCACCACTTTCGCTGCGGGCCGTTACCTCAAAGCATTCGGGAAGGGTCGCAGGATCAATCAGCAGAGAGTGGTAGCGAGTGACGGTCAGCGGATTATTCAGCCCCTGAAAGACCCCCTGCCCGTTATGATAGATGGGTGAAGTCTTGCCGTGCATCACTTTCGCCGCACGGACGATAGTGGCGCCAAAGACCTGGGCGATAGCCTGATGGCCAAGGCAAACGCCTAGCAGAGGAATTTGACCGGCATAATGTGCAATCACCGCCAGCGAAATACCTGACTCATTCGGCGTACAAGGTCCGGGAGAGATCACGATTTTCTCCGGCATCAACGCAGCTATCTCCTCAAGCGTAAGCTCATCATTACGCCTGACCAGCACTTCCGCCCCCAGTTCACAGAAGTACTGGTACAAGTTCCAGGTGAAAGAATCATAGTTGTCGATAAGCAGGATCATAGCGGCTCCGGAAAGAATAAAACCGGGCTATTCTACTCAGATTCTCACGCTTCGCTTACCACTTTGCGAAAGATCCGCTCAAGGGGTTCGGGATCGCCCATCGCCCCCAACTGGTTAGCCTGGCTCCAGGTATCGGGATTGATATCCCGCCAGTCGAGGACAAATCCGGCGTGAAGAGCCAACTGTTCAAAGAAAATCCGCTGAACCAGGCCGCTACCGACGCGAAACGGGTGCAGAACGTTAATTTCCCCATAGTACCAGCTCAGACGCGTGATAAACGTCGCGCGACTGATTCCGCTGAGATAGCCCTCTTCCTCCAGCGCCCGCATCAGCGCATTGCCCTCTTTCTCAATCCACGCAAAGTGACAGAAAGGAGTATCCCCCTGATAGATATCGACTTCTCTGAATTGCCCCGCCCAGTCGAAGATATCCTGATAGAGTTGATGATGAATAAAACAGAGGTAAGGCAGCCCACGGCCACGCGGTCCCAGCGGCAGCGTCGCCGCACGCAAGGAGGTGATTTCCCAGGCCGTTTGCTCCAGCCGCTGCGCCTGACGAATGCCGAGGCGGTTACGCATCACATCGAGCGCAGGGTAGAGGTAAGGGTCGCGATCGTCGCCATATTTACTGCTCATGGCGCCTCCTGATCTCGGCAAGACGCGCCAGCGCTTGTTCGGCAGTCAGCGTGACCAACGGGATCTCAGCCCCCTCCAGGCGACGGCTGGCCTGAAAGTTCACATTGCGTGTCTGTTCCCAGAGTTGAGATTTTTGCTTATCGGTGAGTGAACGCATGGTCGCCTCCCTTATCGTCCCCTGTTTGCCACAAGTATAAGCAGCAATTTCGGGTTACGCAGAGAGGCCGACGAGGCGCGGGCGATGTCACCCGCGTACAAAAAGGCTTATGGCAGCACTTTCGCTGAGAGGATGACGACAGGTTTGGACGGAACATTCTGATACGGTCCGACATTGTGCGTCTGAACCTGAGAAATCTTATCCGCCACGTCCATGCCTTTCACTACTTTGCCGAAGACCGCATAGCCAAAATCTCGCTGTCCGTGGTCAAGGAAGGCATTATCCGCAATGTTAATGAAGAACTGGCTGGTAGCACTGTCCTGATCGGCGGTACGCGCCATCGCGATAGTGCCGCGAGTATTGCGCAGACCGTTATCGGCTTCGTTTTTAATTGGCGGGTTCGGCTGCTTTTGCTGCATCTGTTCGTTGAAGCCGCCGCCCTGCACCATGAAGCCCGGAATCACGCGATGGAAGGTGGTGTTGTTATAGAAGCCGCTATTCACGTACTTCAGGAAGTTATCCACGGAAATCGGTGCTTTCTGGCTATTTAACTCCAGCTCAATATTGCCCGCAGAGGTCGTCAGCAATACACGAGGATCGCCCTTCGCTGCCATTGCCGGAGAGAAAGCTGAAATGGCGAAAACGGCAACCACCGCCGCCAGAGTTGATTTGAGCATGGGAATTCCTTAACGGAGCAGAATAAAAAGCAAGTGCTTTGATTCTAAAGAGCCTTTGTATCCTGGGCCAGCCTTTTACCTAATTTTACGTAGCTGAAATAGTTGTTACGACGCACGCATTGACCAGTACGACAAATAAAAGCGATCTGCGTCACACAAATCAATGCAAAAACAATTTAATTGCATAATAAACGTTTGCTTACATCACTCGAATGAATAAAATCTGTCCGCCCTGGCGCAGTCAATGCGCTTTACATTTCTATTCACAGGCCAGTCATGACTAACAGCAATCGTATCAAGCTCACATGGATCAGCTTCTTTTCCTACGCCCTCACTGGCGCGCTGGTGATCGTCACCGGAATGGTGATGGGAAATATCGCCGATTATTTCCATCTGCCCGTCTCCAGTATGAGCAACACCTTTACTTTCCTTAACGCCGGTATCCTGATATCTATCTTCCTGAATGCCTGGCTGATGGAAATTGTGCCGCTGAAAACCCAACTGCGTTTTGGCTTTATTCTGATGGTACTGGCCGTTGCCGGACTGATGTTTAGCCACAGCCTGGCCCTGTTCTCCGCATCCATGTTCGTTCTGGGGTTGGTCAGCGGAATTACCATGTCGATCGGGACCTTCCTGATCACCCACATGTATGAAGGCCGCCAGCGTGGGGCGCGTCTGCTGTTTACCGACTCCTTCTTCAGCATGGCGGGGATGATCTTCCCGATGGTCGCCGCATTCCTGTTGGCCCGCAGCATCGAGTGGTACTGGGTTTATGCCTGCATTGGTCTGGTCTACGTTGCCATCTTTATTCTGACCTTCGGCTGTGAGTTCCCGGTTCTCGGCAAAAAAGCGCAGCAGGACAATCCGTCGGTAGTGAAAGAAAAGTGGGGCGTCGGTGTGCTGTTCCTCGCGATTGCGGCGCTGTGCTATATCCTCGGTCAGCTGGGCTTTATCTCCTGGGTACCGGAATATGCCAAGACCCTGGGTATGAGCCTGGCCGATGGCGGTAAGCTGGTGAGTGATTTCTGGATGTCGTACATGATTGGTATGTGGTCATTCAGCTTCATTCTGCGCTTCTTCGACCTGCAGCGCATCCTGACCGTACTGGCTGGCCTCGCCACCGTGCTGATGGACCTGTTCATCAACGGTTCACCGGAGCATATGCCGTGGTTTATTCTGACCCTCGGCTTCTTCTCCAGCGCGATTTACACCTCGCTTATTACGCTGGGCTCGCTACAAACCAAAGTCGCATCGCCGAAACTGGTGAACTTTGTACTGACCTGCGGCACCATCGGCACAATGCTGACCTTCGTGGTGACCGGTCCGATTGTGGCTGCCAGCGGTCCGCTGGCAGCGCTGCACACCGCTAACGGCCTCTACGCCGTCGTCTTTGTGATGTGCTTAATCCTTGGCTTCGTCTCCCGCCACCGCCAGCACAACGCGGCAGCGGCTTCCCACTAAGCCTTTGCCGGCCCCTTTGCGTCAGCGAAGGGGCTGTTTCGGCTAAAGAACAGCTCCTCTCCACCTCTGTCGGTCTGGATCCAGGTCTGTGCCAGTTGCGTTGTGGCAATGACCCGTCCCTGACGAATCGACCAGCGAACCGGCACCTGGCAGCGAACCGCCTCAAAGCCATTCTCCGCTGGCAGAATAATCAGATTCGCCGGATTGCCCGACACAATGCCGTAATCGTGCAAACCAAAGGTACGGGCGCTGTTGTCGGTAATCAGCTTCAAGCCATCGTTAATCTGCTGATAGCCCATCAGTTGACAGACATGCAATCCCATATGCAGTACCTGCAGCATATTGCCAGTACCCAGCGGGTACCACGGGTCGAAGACATCATCGTGACCGAAACAAACGTTAATGCCCGCCGCCATCAGCTCCTTCACCCGAGTGATGCCGCGGCGCTTTGGATAATCGTCAAAGCGCCCCTGGAGGTGAATATTTACCAGCGGGTTAGCGACAAAGTTGATTCCCGAGAGCTTCAGTAACCGGAACAACCGCGAAGTGTAGGCGCCGTTATAGGAGTGCATCGCGGTGGTATGACTGGCCGTAACCCGTGGACCAATACCCTCTTTCAACGCCAGCGCCGCCACCGTTTCGACAAACCGCGACTGCTCATCATCAATTTCATCACAGTGAATATCAAGCGGACGCTGATACTGTTGCGCCAGACGGAACGCAATATGCAGCGATTCCACGCCATACTCGCGGGTAAACTCAAAGTGCGGAATAGCGCCGACCACATCGGCCCCGAGCCGCAGGGCCTCCTCCAGCAAGGCCTCACCATTGGGGTAAGATAAGATCCCCTCCTGGGGGAAGGCGACTATCTGCAAATCGATCCATGGCGCTACCTCCTGCTTTACTTCCAGCATCGCCTTTAATGCCGTCAGCGTCGGGTCAGACACGTCAACGTGCGTCCGGACAAATTGTATCCCGTTGGCGATTTGCCATTTCAGCGTCTTCCACGCCCGGGCCTTGACATCTTCGTGACTCAACAACGCCTTACGTTCCGCCCAGCGCTCAATCCCCTCAAACAGCGTCCCGGACTGATTCCAGTTTGGCTCGCCGGCAGTTTGGGTGGTATCGAGATGGATATGCGGTTCAATAAATGGCGGAATCGCGAGCCCGCCGCGGGCGTTGAGTACCTCATAACTTTCGCTGCGCGCATCGCCCATCGGGGTAATATCACCAAAACAGCCTTTATCTATCGCTATCTGCCATAGCCCTTCGCGGTCAGGCAAACGTACGTTCTCAATCAACCAAAGCGGAACTGCTGTCATCTTGATGACTCCCGTGAATATTGCCGATTTTTCGCCCAACCCATGAACATTCTCCCGTGTCCATTTTGTACACAAAAGCAACAAAAAGGAAAAGCCTGAGTTTTCCACTACTTATAAAAATCCAGTAAAATCATAGCTATACCCATTAAGTGGTAGGCACTGGCGATCTTGATTTGTGTCAATGAGTGCACTGGCTGAATCGTTAAGGTAGGCGGTAATAGAAAAGAAATCGAGGCCAAAATGAGCAAAGTCAGAATCGCTATTATCGGTAACGGCATGGTTGGCCATCGCTTTATCGAAGAGCTTCTTGATAAGGCGCCTGCCGGACAGTTCGACATTACCGTGTTCTGTGAAGAACCCCGTATCGCTTACGACCGCGTCCACCTGTCGTCTTACTTCTCCCATCACACCGCCGAAGAACTCTCGCTGGTCCGTGAAGGTTTTTACGAGAAACATGGCGTTAAAGTCCTGGTCGGTGAACGCGCTATTACCATTAACCGCCAGGAGAAAGTGATTCACTCCAGCGCGGGACGCACTGTATTTTACGACAAGCTGGTGATGGCGACGGGCTCCTATCCGTGGATCCCGCCAATCAAAGGTGCGGACACTCAGGACTGCTTTGTGTACCGCACCATTGAAGATCTGAACGCGATTGAATCCTGCGCGCGTCGCAGCAAACGCGGCGCCGTCCTCGGCGGCGGCCTGTTGGGCCTGGAAGCCGCCGGCGCGCTGAAGAACCTCGGCGTGGAAACCCACGTCATCGAATTTGCTCCCATGCTGATGGCCGAACAGCTGGATAGTATGGGCGGCGAGCAGCTCAAGCGTAAAATCGAAAGTATGGGCGTGAAGGTCCATACCTGCAAAAACACCAAAGAGATTGTCCAGCAGGGCAGCGAAGCCCGGAAAACCATGCAGTTCGCCGATGGCAGCGAGCTGCAGGTCGATTTTATCGTCTTCTCCACCGGTATTCGTCCACGCGACAAGCTGGCAACCCAGTGCGGTCTGGCCGTGGCGCAGCGCGGCGGTATCGTGGTCAATGACACCTGCCAGACCTCCGATCCGGATATCTATGCAATCGGCGAATGCGCCAGCTGGAACAACCGCGTCTTCGGTCTGGTGGCGCCGGGTTATAAAATGGCCCAAGTGACCGTCGACCATCTCCTCGGCAACGACAACCGTTTTATCGGGGCTGATCTCAGCGCCAAACTGAAGCTGCTGGGCGTTGACGTGGGCGGCATCGGCGATGCGCATGGCCGCACCCCTGGCGCCCGCAGCTACGTCTATCTTGATGAAAGCAAAGAAGTCTATAAACGATTGATCGTCAGCGAAAACAATAAAACCCTGCTTGGCGCGGTGCTGGTTGGTGACACCAGCGATTATGGCAATCTGCTGCAACTGGTGCTGAACGACATTGAATTACCGGAAAACCCGGATTCGTTGATTCTGCCAGCACACGCAAGCAGCGGTAAGCCGTCAATCGGCGTCGATAAGCTGCCGGACAGCGCGCAAATCTGTTCCTGCTTCGACGTCACCAAAGGGATGCTGATTTCCGCTATCAACAAAGGCTGCCATACTGTCGCCGCGCTGAAAGCCGAAACCAAAGCCGGTACCGGCTGCGGCGGCTGTATTCCGCTGGTGACCCAGGTACTCAACGCGGAACTGGCGAAACAGGGGATCGAAGTGAGCCACAATCTGTGTGAACACTTTGCCTACTCCCGCCAGGAACTGTTCCACCTGATTCGCGTAGAAGGCATTAAAACCTTCGAAGAGCTGCTGGCGAAACACGGAAAAGGCTACGGCTGCGAAGTGTGTAAACCGACCGTTGGCTCTCTGTTGGCCTCCTGCTGGAATGAGTACATCCTCAAGCCTCAGCATACGCCGCTTCAGGATACTAACGACAACTTCCTCGCTAATATCCAGAAGGATGGGACCTATTCGGTTATCCCGCGCTCTGCCGGTGGAGAAATCACCCCGGAAGGTCTGGTGGCGGTGGGACGTATCGCCCGTGAATTTAACCTCTACACCAAGATCACCGGCTCCCAGCGTATCGGCCTGTTCGGCGCGCAAAAAGACGATCTGCCGGAAATCTGGCGTCAACTGATCGACGCGGGCTTCGAAACCGGCCACGCGTATGCCAAAGCGCTGCGTATGGCGAAAACCTGCGTTGGCAGCACCTGGTGCCGCTACGGCGTCGGCGACAGTGTGGGCTTCGGAGTCGAACTGGAAAACCGCTACAAAGGGATTCGTACGCCGCACAAAGTGAAGTTTGGCGTCTCCGGCTGTACCCGTGAATGTGCGGAAGCACAGGGTAAAGACGTGGGGATTATCGCCACCGAGAAGGGCTGGAATTTATATGTCTGCGGCAATGGCGGGATGAAGCCGCGCCACGCCGACCTGCTGGCCGCCGATCTTGACCGCGAAACGCTGCTCTGCTATCTCGATCGCTTTATGATGTTCTATATCCGCACCGCCGATAAGCTGACGCGTACCGCGCCGTGGTTAGACAACATGGAAGGCGGCATCGACTACCTGCGTAGCGTCATTATCGACGACAAGCTGGGTCTGAACTCCCATCTGGAAGAAGAGCTGGCGCGTCTGCGTGCCGTGGTCGCCTGCGAGTGGACCGAGACGGTCAACAACCCGGCGGCTCAAACCCGCTTCAAACACTTTATCAACAGCAACCAGCACGACCCGAATGTACAGGTTGTACCAGAACGCGAGCAGCACCGTCCGGCAACGCCATATGAGCGTATCCCGGTCACGCTGGTGGAGGAAAACACATGAGCCAGTGGGTAAACATCTGCAAGATTGACGATATTCTGCCTGCAACCGGCGTCTGCGCGCTGCTGGGCCAGCAACAGGTCGCTCTGTTCCGGCCTTACCATGACGATCGGGTCTATGCGATCAGCAATATCGACCCGTTCTTCAACGCCAGCGTGCTGTCGCGAGGTATCATTGCTGAACACGAGGGGGAGCTTTGGGTCGCCAGCCCATTGAAGAAACAGCGCTTCCGCCTGCGCGACGGCCTGTGCATGGAAGATGAAAACCACTCTATTGCGTATTTCGACGCGCGCGTAAAAGACGGCAACGTTCAGTTGAAGGCATGATGCCCTGAGGTTCCCGCCGGGGCGCGGCGGGAACCATATTTTCTTCTTATGCCAACTAAGCGGTAGACGCCCGAAAAATCGTATATTGTGCCCACCCTCTGCTGCTATGCTACGACCGCTTACCCTCTCCCACTGCTTTGCTGCGAGGATGTTCCGTGGATCACTTACCTATTTTCTGTCAGTTGCGCGACCGCGACTGCTTACTGGTCGGCGGCGGTGATGTTGCCGAACGCAAGGCACGCCTGCTGCTCGATGCCGGCGCCAGAGTAACGGTCAACGCACTGGCGTTCTCGCCGCAGTTCCATGTGTGGGCTGATTCGCAGATGCTGAGCCTGGTGCAAACGCCGTTTAACCCAGCGCTTCTCGACACCTGCTGGCTGACCATCGCCGCTACCGACGATGAGGAGGTCAATCAGCAGGTCAGAGACGCCGCAGAGGCGCGGCGCATATTCTGTAACGTGGTGGATGCACCGCAGCAGGCCAGCTTTATTATGCCGTCGATCATTGATCGCTCGCCGCTGATGGTCGCCGTCTCCTCTGGCGGTACCTCACCGGTGCTGGCGCGACTGCTGCGGGAAAAACTGGAGTCGATTCTGCCGCTCCATTTAGGCCAGTTGGCGCACTATGCCGGCCAGCTGCGTTCACGGGTGAAAAAACAATTTGCAACGGTCGGCGAACGTCGACGTTTCTGGGAAAAGTTGTTCGTCAACGACCGTCTGGCGCAATCGCTGGCCAATGAGGACCGCCAGGCCGTTGCTGATACTACCGAGCAGCTGCTAACGGAGCCGCTGGATCACCGTGGCGAAGTGGTGCTGGTCGGTGCCGGCCCCGGCGACGCAGGGCTGCTGACCCTCAAAGGGCTCCAGCAGATTCAGCAGGCTGACGTCGTGGTGTATGACCGTCTGGTCTCCGACGACATTATGAATCTGGTACGTCGCGACGCCGATCGGATTTTCGTTGGCAAACGCGCGGGCTATCACTGCGTACCGCAGGAAGAGATTAACCAGATCCTGTTGCGCGAAGCGCAGAACGGACGTCGTGTGGTGCGCCTGAAAGGCGGCGATCCCTTTATTTTTGGCCGCGGCGGCGAAGAGCTGGAAACCCTGTGCAACGCCGGAATCCCCTTCTCGGTGGTGCCAGGTATTACCGCGGCTTCAGGTTGTTCTGCCTATTCTGGTATCCCGTTGACCCATCGCGATTTCGCCCAAGGGGTCCGCCTGATCACCGGCCATCTGAAGACAGGCGGCGAGCTGGATTGGGAAAACCTGGCGATAGAGAAACAGACACTGGTGTTTTATATGGGACTAAACCAGGCCTCTGCTATCAGAGAGAACCTGATTGCTCACGGCATGGCGGCGGATATGCCCGCGGCTAT
>NZ_JBCNNS010000047.1:0-30365 GCF_039594335.1 Raoultella sp. | reverse complement strand
GCTCGGGAAAACGGTACTTGATAAAGGTGGCCGGATTGCCGCCTACCACGCTATAGGGTGCGACGTCTTTGGTGACCACCGCGCCCGCCGCCACCACAGCGCCTTCGCCAATCGTGACGCCCGGCATAATCATCGCCCGCATGCCAATCCAGCAGCCATCCTGCAGCACGGTATCTCCGCGAGGCTGGTAGGCTTCATTGACGCACGACGCGAACGGATAGAGGCTGACCCAGTCCATCCGATGCGTGCTATTGCCCCCCATCAGGATCACCACTTCCGGTGCGATGCAGACGAAATTGCCAATAAAGAGCTTATCGACATGGCCCAGGGGCTCCCACCCTTCGCTGACGGCATCGCCGTGCAGGTAGCGCACCACGCAACGTTCAAACCCGCGATCCCAGCAGTCACTATAGTAGCTGTGACTGCCGCGAATGATCACATTCGGGTTGGTTACCGTCTGGTGTAGGCGTTCGGTGATTGACCAGTGTTTATTGGCCATCGAGGCATTCCTTCTTGTGTTAATATATCCGCTTGCTGACCCGTCAGCATAAACCGGAAAAAATTAATACCGGAGCAACCACTGCAAGCGTTGCCTGGCATCATGATGGCTGACTCAGGAAATATTTCGTTGAGAATAAACTGACGGGCATTATGTTTATTTGTTCGCACCGTCATTATCCATAATTAAACAGAATAGCTCCACCCCAATCATATTTTTAATGATAAAAACGGGCAGTTCCTCCCACTCTGCCAGGTTTTTCGGCGTCCAGGCGTCATATTATTACTTTCGTCTTGCTGCTGATCTCCTGCGCCGCTATTTTTCGCCGACGCCAAAAGAGACGGAAGGTGACGACACCGCTCGCTGCAGCGCGCTCCCTGACTGTCATCGCCGTCATCATGTTATTATTTGCGACTGGGGGTAAGCGTAGCGAATAAGTGCTCGCCTCCGGATGGCGGCGAGCGCTTATCTCAGGGCGCCCGATCGGATTCTGGCGCCGGAATCGTCGTTAAGTTAGGCCGGGCACGACGGCTATAGAAGTAGAGCCCGGTCAGCAGCAGGGTAAATGGAATGCCAAACCACAGCGTCATGCGGAAGAAATCGGTAAACGCGGTTGAAATCAGCAACGCCAGCATCAGGACGGCCCCCAGGAGCGTGCTCCAGGGATAGCCCCACAATCGAAATTTCAGCACCGTTTGCCTGTGCTGGCGGCGGAAAAACAGGTGAGTGATAAAGATCATCAGCCAGGTAAAACAGGCTCCGTAGACCGAAATAGACATCATCGCGGCAAACGCCTGCTGCGGGTAGAGCACACTCAGTACGATAGAGACCATAATGCCGACGCAGGAGATTGCCAACGCATTCACCGGGATCCCGCGAGCGCTGATGCGTCCAAACGCGGCCGGCGCCTGTCCGGCGCGCGACAGCGAGAACATCATCCGCGTGGTGATATACAGCTGGCTGTTCATCGCAGAGAGCGCCGCTATCAGGACGATAAAGTTAAAAATACTGCCGGCATACGGCAAGTGAATCACGTTCATCGCCACCAGGAAGGGACTTTCGCTGGTGCCGGATTGACGCCACGGCACAATCGCCAGCATCAGCGCAATCGACAGCATATAGAAAATAAACAGGCGCAGGATGGTCCCTTTAAACGCGGACTTCACCGCCACCACCGGGTTTTTCGCCTCTCCAGCCGCTACCGCAATCATTTCAATGCTCAGATAGCTGAAGATAGAAACAATGGTCGCGAACCACATGCCGCTGACCCCAAACGGCATAAACCCGCCGCCATTGGTAAAATTATGCAGGCCGTAGGTTGGGTTGGCGGAGAAGGCCAGGATCCCCAGGCCGATGACGATAAAAGCCACGATCGCCAGAACCTTGATCGTCGAGAGCGCATACTCCACCTGCCCGAACCATTTCACGCCAATAACATTAATCACTATCACCACGGCGGAGAACAGCAGCACCCATGGCCAGACCGGCGTGTACGGGAACCAGAACTGCATATACATTCCAATCGCGGTGACCTCGGTACCGACCGCCAGCACCACGCAGGACCAATAGGAGTAGCGTACCAGGAATCCACACAGCGGACTGAGATAAAACTCGGCATAGTCGCCAAATGAGCCGGGAGTCGGATGCTCGGATGTCATCTCCGCAAGGCAGCCCATCAACAGCAGCGCAATTAAGCCGCCGATCAGATAACTCAGCAGCACCGACGGTCCGGCCATCTGAATCGCGTAGGCGCTGCCCAGAAACAGCCCGGTACCAATTGCGCCGCCGATCGCCAACATCGACATCTGCCCGGCGGTAAGCTGTTTCTTCAGCCCACCCTGGCGCTGTGCAATCTCATCAAAACGCTTGCGATCTTTCATCGGTTCCTGCCTTAGTGACGGGGGGTGGTCACATCGAGAATAGCGGCGGTGACATAATCAATGTTGTCACCATTGAGACCGGGTAGACACATCCGTCCCGGCGCCACCAGATAAATGGCATAGCGTTGGCGCAGCTCGCTCACCTGCCGTTCGTCGAGGCCGGTATAGCTGAACATCCCGCACTGATCGCGGATGCGCCGGTAATCCAGCTGAGAACCACCCTGCTCCAGGCCGGCGGACAGGCGCTGACGCATCTGCTGGATCCTCTGACGCATCGTCGCCAGCTCTTCCTGCCACAGCTGGCGGAGCTGCGCGTCGGCTAACACCATGTTGACTATCCGGCTACCGTAGGTCGGCGGACAGGAATAGCTACGGCGAATTAACGTTTTTAAGGCACCCTGAACGTTAGCGGCGCTCTGCGCGTTGGCGCAGCGCACGGTTAATCCCCCCACCCGCTGGCCGTACAAGGCGATATTTTTCGAAAATGAGTTGGCAACGATAAAATCGAGATCGTTTTCCAGCGCCAGCCTCAGCGCATAGCAGTCCTCCTCCAGCCCGGCGCCAAAGCCCTGATAGGCGATATCGAAAAATGGCAGCAGGCGCTGCGCCTGAATCACCCCCAACACCGTCTGCCACTGGCTAGGGCTCAGATCGGTCCCGGTCGGGTTATGGCAGCATGGATGCAGCAGCACCGCCGTACCGGCGGGTAGCGTTCGCAGGACCGCCAGCATGTCGGCAAAGCGCAGTTCGCCGCGGAGATTGTCGAAATAGGGATAGCTGTTCACCTGCAACCCTGCGCCGGAAAAAATAGCCTGATGGTTGGCCCAGGTCGGATCAGAGACCCAAATCTCTTTACGCTGTAAAAAGTGAACGAGAAAATCCGCCGCCAGCTTCAACGCTCCTGAGCCGCCAACGGTTTGCACCGTCGCCAGCGCCTGCTCCGGAGCGGCAGGCCCCAGCAGCAAGGTCTGTATCTGACTGGCAACGCCTTCGCTGCCTTCAATCGGCGGATAGCTGTGCGGCTGCTCCTGCGCCAGCAGGCGCCGCTCTGCCTGCCCGACGGCCCGCATCAGCGGAACGACTCCTCGCTCGTCATAATATAAGCCGATGCCTAAATTCACTTTCCGCGGATTGCGGTCCTGTAAATAGGCTTCCATTAACGACATAATAGGGTCCGGAGTCGACGGTTTAATTTCTGCAAACATAGGTATCCTTAGCCATAATAAATATGACTGGCAGGTGAATATTTATTTTTGTTTTCAGGCCGTCGCGCTGACGGTAATTTCTATTTTCATTCCCGGAACCACTAATTTATCGACGATCACCGTCGAACGATTAGGATAAGGGGCATTGAAGTAACGCCGGTAAATATTATCAAGGCATACAACATCATTGACGTCAGTCAGATAAATAATTACCTGGAGAACATTATCGCTGTGACTCCCGGCCGCCCGTAGCGCCTGGGCGAGATTATCAAAAGTCAGGGCGATCTGCTGTTCCGTCGGACCCGTTTCAATTGTGCCATCAGCCCGGACCGGCCCATGCGCGGTAAAGAGCATCCCGCCACCGCGTGTCGCCCAGGAAAACGGCTGACCGATGTCCGGAAGGCCAGTGTGAATTACCTCTCGCATAAAGGATTCTCGTCGTGGCAAAGCCTGCTGAAAAGTACGCTATCGGTGACAAACAGCGCGTCAAGGATGGTGTAGTGGTTAACATCCGGCAGGGCTATTTCGTCAACCGGCCTCCCCTGCTGGCGCAAGCGCTGAGCATAGTTTTCACTCTGAGCGATAAGCTCGGCTCGCTCGGCGGTGCCGTAGAACAACGTCAGAGGCGTTGTCTTCTCCGGTAAATGACGTAGCGTACTGAGGTCGCTCACCTCCTGGGGTGTCAGTTGCAGTGGCCGGTTGACTGCCGTAGTCAGCAAAGGCTCAAGCTCATAAATCCCGCTGATAGCCAGTACCGCATCGACACGCGGATGCATCTGCCAGCAGGCTGCCAGATGGCCGCCTGCAGAGTGTCCACTCAGATAAACCGGGCTGCACAGACCCGGCTGGCGAGCAATGGCATCCAGCGCGAGCCCAATCTGCCGGTGGATCGCCGTTAACGACGCCTGCGGCGCTAACGTATATTCCACCAACATCACATCAAACCCGCGGGCCAGCGGCCCGACAGTAATAAAGGCAAAATCCTCTTTATTACAGGATTGCCAGTACCCGCCATGGATAAATATTATTGTGCCCATCTTGCTGACGGGAGAAATAAACCAGTCAATACGTTCCCGTTGGTTTTCACCATAAGAAAAAGTCATGATATTTTCGCCACACTGATAGGCTTGCTGACTTCGCCGCTGAAAGTCAGCCAATATTTCCGTCTCATTATCTACGGTGGTGCTGTTGTCATAACTCCCGACGCTGAGTTTCATATATTAAACTTTGTTTATTATTTGAAATGTGGCTTAACTATTAGCAATGAGAAAATATGTTGTCAAGCTTATAAAAAGTAGAATGCGAGAGAGTTAATAGAAATTAAATCTCAGCCCTAATAAGTTTTACCAGTGAAACTTTTATCGAAAAATGAGTCCGCAAAAAATGATGCCGGTTACGGGTCAGTACTCACCTGGCAACGCGTTCGTCGGCCACCCCCTTTCGGCTCCCAGGTACTGTGACCGAGACAACGTCCTGAGAAACCACTGAAGGAACAAACTGTACAAACATCGAGAAAAGTTCATACTCAACGCTATAAATGAACTCATATTTTTGATATTAAATTGCTAGTCGCCATGTCAGGTCTCAGAAATTATAAAAGGGAATACAGACCAATGAAATATAAATTAGTCAAGCAGGTTGTCAATGATAATGTGTTAAGAAACAGTTTCATTAATTTGGCAATTAAGACCTTTGACCTCTCTTTTAAAGAGTGGTACCAAAAAGGCTACTGGACCGGGTCCTATATTCCTTATGCGTTTGTTGAAAATAATAAAGTCATTGCCAATGCGTCGGCTAACATTATCGATCTGATGTGGCAGGGGCAGCCCCGGCGCTATATCCAGATTGGTACCGTGATGACCGCCACCGATTATCGTGAGAAGGGACTGGCCAGCCAGCTGATTAACCATATTCTGGCTGACTGGCAGGAGCAGGCCGACGGTATTTTTCTCTTCGCGAACTCTACGACCGTTGATTTCTATCCTAAATTCGGCTTTGAACAAACCGATGAGTACCAGTACGCTCTGCCGGTTACGCCTGTCGCCGGGGATTTTCGCAAGCTGGATATGGATAAAGAGAGCGATGTGAATATCCTCAAATACTATTATCAGAAATCCAACCCGTTTTCCCGCCTCTCGGCCCACAATAACTTCGGCCTGTTGATGTTCTACTGCTCGGCGTTTATGAAGCACTTCGTCTATTATTCGGAGAAAAATAATGCCGTGGCGATCGCCATGCAAAACGATCATGCCTTGCTCTGTTTTGACATTTTCTGTGACCGAGCAAGTTCGATGACGGAGATCGTGAATGAACTTGCGGCGCAGCATACCCGCCAGGTTATTTTAGGCTTTAGCCCCAAGGAAGACAGAGTGGGTGAATACGAGAAGATTGAGATTGATGATTTTCTTTTCATCTATACGGCAAAAGAAAATATCTTTAAGGAACGTAAACTCATGTTCCCGACGCTCTCGCATGCCTGAATCTGCCCGGCACATGGTGACTGGCAGCCACCACATCCGTCACGCCCCGGTGGGGATCGTGACGGATGTGGTGAAAACATTATTTAGTGACGATAAACATAGACTTGCAGCGCGGACACAATAATGTCGCGCCATTCTTTATTTTGTTAACAGGCTGCCGTGACTTATGTCCGCATTCCGGACAGGTTACCGTGGTATCAGAGGTGGACCTCAAGCGCTTCATTGCGTTGTCGAAGAATGACATAGATCTTACCCGCCGAATGAATGTGGTCTATCATACCACTAACTGACTAAAAAACACACAGACTTAGGACACAGTGGGAAATGACCAGGGAGGGGAATTTATCGCGGTGTTAATCCACGGTGTGACGTGATGACACCGCTCTGAAGTCAGGATGCTTCATTCCTGATTTTCTGCTTCTGCCTCACGATAGTGATATTACTAACCGCATCAATTTAAAAGAGGTTTGACTTATTATCCTCGAAGATTCCCGCTGCGGCAGACTCGGTCTAAGGCATGACAATCCGCTGCTTCAGGTGTTTTCACTAAAAAAAGAACAATCACCCTATTAAATGCAGAAAACTCGATAAAAATAAGTTAAATGGAATGAGTCTTACTTTAACTCTAATATGATGAATGAGATATGGTAATGTTCATTCATATCGAATGATTACAGACAAACAAGAGATAAGAAATGACTGAAACCTCAACAATCCACGCGCAAAATTGTCGTACCGATATCGGGATTGGAAAACAGGTCACCGCCAGCGTAAAAGGTTATGTCGATGGCCATCTCTATATGATTGACATCACCGTTCATCCTGTTGAGATCACATTTGATTTTGGCGAAGAGAAAATTATCTGCGGGTCTTATTTTAGCTCTAAGAATCAGGAGATGGTGTGGGCGGCAGAAAGAAAAGAGCTGACCATCTCCGATGCAAAAGGAACTTTCACAATAGCCTTTTAATGTTCAGGATCAATGTCGATAAAACGTGCCGTCGCTATGCCCTGAGCCAATACGGCCCGCTTCAATTAAAATCTCATCGATAACATCTTCCAGACACGCTGAACCATGATTCTCACAAATCATATGAACCTGCTTCAATATTTCCTCCTGGGACATCTCTCCGCGTAAAGCGGAGGTCAGCATGACCGATGCCCAGCGCCGAACTTCCGGGTGCGTAATCATACAACTTTACCTCGAGTAGCAACACACGCCTTTAAATTATAGGCGCTCACCAGATCTTCACCCATTAAATCACGCGGTTTCCCCTGTCGGCGCGGCATAAAACCTGGCTCATCTTGCCGCAGACGACCGCTCATCACGGCGCGATGACAACATTTTTCCCGCCGCGTTTTGCATCCCGCTGATGTTAAATCGCGTACAGCGGCAGTTTACCGTAATCCGGGCCAATCAGATCTGGACCGCCACTATTACCTATCTCCGTACCTGGCAGGGCTGGCTGTATCTGGCTGTCGTTATCGATCTCTTCGCCCGTCATATTTCCCGGGCATAACCTGGCCCGGTGACATCTGTCCCGAGGCCTTTGAACAGGCCTCGTCATGAGGACAGGATTTCTCTACGGTTGCAGGGTCAGTTCATGCTTACGGGACCTATGACTGGCTAATGCCGTGTTGCTCATGTGAGTCACCTCTAATTGAGAGTTTACTCACTGAGTCCCGCGTCCACTGTGGGTGGGTAGGATCAATGACCTGTTCACACACCGAATGCGACAGAACCCGTTTTTCCAGTACATCAGCTTCACGGTTTATTTTGCCGCGCAGGCCGTCAGCACTTTATCCAGCGATCCCACCAGCCAGTCGATATCCTCGGTCTGGAACGCCAGCGGCGGACGCAACTTCAGCACGTTGCCGTAGGGCCCGGCCACGGAGGTCAACACCCGCTCGGCGCGCAAACGTTCGATAACATCCAACGCCAACGCCTTGTCCGGCGTTTTGTTCTCACGATTGCTCACCAGCTCGAAGCCGGTAAACAGCCCGGCGCCGCGCACGTCGCCGACGCTCGGGTGGCGATCTGCCAGCAGCGCCAGCTCGTTACGTAGCTGCTCGCCGACTTTAAGGCTGTGCTCCTGCAGCTTCTCTTCGCGAATAACCTGTAGTACGGCCTGGGCCGCGGCCATCGACACAGGGTTGCCGCCAAAGGTGTTGAAGTAGGGAATATCATCACTGAAGGCGGCCAGTACCTCGGCTTTCGCCAGCAGCCCGGAGACCGGGATGCCGTTGCCCATCGGTTTTCCCAGCGTCACCACGTCCGGCACGATGCCATGGCGGCCAAAGCCCCAGAAGCTGTCACCGGTACGGGCAAAACCCGGCTGCACTTCGTCGGCAATAAAGATCCCGCCGTTGGCGTGCACCACATCAAGCGCGGGCTTCAGGAAGCCCTGTGGACCGGGCAGTACACCATCGGAGGAGAAGATCGAGTCCACCAGCAGACCAGCGAACTTGATGCCGTGGGCAGCCATGTCATCGATCTGCTTCTGGATCTCCTGTGCCCACCAGGCACCGAGATCGGGGGCGTCCACCCGATAACGGTCCGGCGGCAGCACCAGCCGGGTGGTGGGCGCTAGCGGCTGGCCGCTGCCGAGCGCCGGGGAGGCGCCAGAGGTCAGCTCGCTGGTGCCGTGATAGGCTTCCTGGCTGACGATAATCCCGGTGCCGCCGCTCCAGGCTTTGGCAATGCGGATCGCCAGGTCGTTGGCTTCGGAGCCGGTGCACATATACATCGCTTTATTGATCGCGTCAGGCACAGTGGTCAGCAGGTCGGCGGTGTAGTCGAGGATGCGCTCGTGCAGATAGCGGGTGTGGGTGTTGAGCTGGCTCATTTGCTCGTGCACAGCGGCAATCACCGCCGGATGGCAGTGGCCGATACTGGCAACGTTGTTATAGACGTCGAGGTATTTCTCTCCCGCAGCATCCCAGAGATACTGCCCTTTTCCGCGCACCAGATGCACCGGATTACGATAAAACAGACGGTAGGACTCGCCCAGCAGCTGATCGCGCCTGTCGGTCAGTCTGCGCGTCTGAGCATCCAGCGCCTCCGCATGCTCTGCGCGAAAGCTGTTGGTATCCATGATGGTGGAACGTGTCGCCATGATAACTCCCGGTTTCGGTTGACTCGCTGGTTAAGCACACAGGCTATAGCCTACACACGACCCCCACCAAAATGCAACAAAATACACAAATACATTTTATTGCACTTAAATAGTGAAATTAAAACGCCAAAAAAGTGCAAAAAAACCCACATAATTCCTGCTAATAAAAGTAAAACTCACCACTATTTTTTATAATTTAATGTTTTTTATGGTTATTTTTTTATTTGCACACATCAATAATCTGTTGGCACAGAAACTGCACATAATTACACAAAGACACATTCCTGCTGACGCCGATGATCAGTGAATGCACAAACAAGCTCACTCGCGGCGAAAGGCGTAGCGCACCACCACTCTTGACCACATTAAGGGGAGTTCAATGAAACGTTTTTCATTTCGCCGTACCAGCCTGATGGCCGCCTGTGCTCTCGCAACGCTCGCCGGAGCGGCGCATGCGGGCACCATTACCGTGTATACCTCGCTGGAAGAGGATGAGATTAAGGACTACATCGAGAGTGCGAAAAAGGATATGCCGGATCTGACCATCAACGTGCTGCGCCTCTCTACCGGGGATCTGGGCCCGCGCATTCTTGCCGAGGCTAAAAATCCACAGAACGACGTTATCTGGGGATGGGCGCTGACCAATGTGCTGGACCCGCGTATTGAGGGGCTGCTGGAGCCCTACGCCGCAAAAGGTAGCGACAAACTTGACGCCACCTACCGCGCGCCTGACCATCGGTGGTTTGCCACCACCGGCTATATGGCGGCGTTCTGCGTTAACACCGAGGCGCTGAAGGCAAAGAATCTGCCGGTACCGAAGACCTGGCAGGATCTGACCAATCCTGTTTATAAAGGCGAGGTGGTGATGCCGAACCCGGTCTCGTCCGGCACCGGCTATCTGCAGATTGCGGCTCTGCTGCAGTCGAAGGGTGATGAGAAAGGCTGGGCGTTTCTGAAGTCGCTGGACGGCAATATCGCCCAGTACACCAAGTCTGGCTCCCGTCCATGTAAAGCTGCGCGCACCGGTGAGTATGCAATTGGCGTTTCGCTGGCCTTTGCCGCGATGCAGTCCATTGAAGAGGGCTATCCGGTTGAGATGGTGATCCCGAAAGACGGTGCTGGCTACGAACTGGAGGCCTCCGGCCTGATGTCGGCGTCAAAAAATAAGGCCGACGCTAAACGCTTCCTCGACTGGACGCTCTCCGCTAACGCCGCCACCCAGTACACCAAATACAAAGAGATTGTCACCATTCCGGGCGTGCCGCAATCACAGGCAGCGAAGGCTGCAGGTCTGCCAGCGGACCTCTCTAAGGTGCTCTATCCGGTGGACTTCGCCAAAAGCGCCAAAGAGCGCGATGCCATTCTCGCCACCTGGCAGAAAACAATCGGTCGTTAAGCAGGAGAAGGACGCTATGGCTCTGGTAATCGAAAATCTCTACAAAACTTTTGACGGCTACGTTGCGCTGGATCGCATCAACCTGTCAGTCGATAAGGCGGAGTTTGTCTGTCTGCTCGGCCCCAGCGGCTGTGGCAAGACAACGTTGCTACGCATTATCGCCGGTCTGCTGGGGGCTGACGGCGGCAAAATCAGCCTCGACGGCCGGGATCTGGTCAACGTCCCGGCCCGCGATCGCGGGTTTGGCATTGTCTTTCAGTCCTATTCGCTGTTTCCGCATATGACCATTGCCCAGAACATCGGTTATGGCCTGAAAATTCGCAACACGCCAGTTGCTGAAATCGAGGCCCGGGTCAGCGATCTGCTGGAGACGGTAAAGCTCGCCGGCTTCGCTCATCGCTACCCGGCCCAGCTCTCGGGGGGCCAGCAGCAGCGGGTGGCTATCGCCCGAGCGCTGGCGGTCAGTCCCTCCCTGCTGCTGCTCGACGAACCGCTCTCCGCGCTGGACGCGCGGGTGCGGGCCGGACTGCGCCAGGAGCTACGCGAGGTACAGCAACGCCTCGGCATTCCGACGTTGATGGTGACTCACGATCAGGAGGAGGCGATGAGCATGGCGGATAAAATCGTCTGCATGCAGAAAGGGGGCATTATGCAGGAGGGAAGCCCGCGGGAGCTATACACCGCGCCGCGTACCCGATTTGTGGCCGAATTTATGGGCCACAGCAACCTGCTACCGCAGGCGGTGGTGCAGCAATGGATGCCGGACTTGCTCGCAGGCGGTCAGCCGGAGGACGCAGAGCTGTTTATCCGCCCGGAGCGCATCGGCATTCACCAGGCGCCGGACGCGGAAGGGATGGTGGTAAGCACCAGCTTCCTCGGTAGCATTCAGCGAGTGCAGGTGCTGTGGCGATCTCAGCCGCTGCTGGTGGAAACCAGCAGCGCCGTAGGGCTGGCAGCAGGCGACCGGGTTAATCTTTCTTTTGCTGCGCAGGACTGCGCATGGGTGCAGGCATGAGCAAATCACTTCTTCCTCCGCAATCGACGGCTGACCGCTGGCTCTCCCGCCTCTGCCTCTGGCTGCCGCTGCTGGCGCTGCTGGCCTTCTTCGGCGGGCCAATGCTCAGCATCCTCTGGCACAGTCTGGTGGACGACCGCAGCGGCGCCGTCGGCCTCGCTAACTACGTGACGCTGTTTGACGCCCCCGGTGTCTGGCGGGCGCTCGGCAACAGCCTGCTGCTGGGTATCGCAACCACGGTTATTACCCTGCTGCTGGGTTTTATCGTCGCTTACGGCCTGCAGTTTACCATGATGCCTGCGAAGCGCTTTATCACGTTCGCTACCGCGCTGCCGGTGCTGGCTCCTTCTCTGGTGCTGGGGCTGGGACTGATTTTTCTGCTCGGGCGCAACGGCATCATCGGCAATATTCTGGGGGTGAGGCTAGATATTTACGGCTTTCACGGCCTGCTGATTGCCGACGTGCTATACGCCCTGCCGCAGGCGGTACTGATAATTCAGGCCGCTCTGCGCCATAGCGACGCCCGCCAGTATGAGGCGGCCAGCGTGCTGGGGGCCAGCGGCTGGAGACAGTTTCTCGATATTACCCTGCCAGGCGTGCGCTTTGGCTTGCTCAGTGCCGGGTTCGTGGTGTTCACGATTACCATTACCGATTTCGGTAACGCAGTGGTGATCGGTGGCGACTTCCCGGTGCTGGCGACGGAGATTTACAGCCAGGTCAGTGGGCAGATGAAATTTGGTATGGGGGCGGTGGTCGGCATTCTGCTGCTGCTGCCGGCAGCAGCAGCGATCTGGATCGAGCGGGCGGCGGCCCGGCGGCAGAAAATGATCGGCACCGCCTCGGCTCTGCCCTACGTTCCGGCGCCGCAGCGCGGGCGTGATATTCTGTTCTGGCTGCTGAACATGCTGATTTCTCTGGCCATTGTCGCCACCATCGCCACAGTGGTGATGGCCAGCCTGATCCGACTTTGGCCCTACCGCCTGGACCTGACACTCAAGCATTACAATATTGATCTGGCGGGAGGCTACACGCCGCTGTGGACCTCTATCGGGATCTCGGCACTGGCGGCCAGTGTCGGCACGCTGCTGCTGTTCCTGCTCACCTTCGGCATTCGCCGCCAGCCAGGGCGAGCCGCCGACTTTGCCACACTGCTTAGCGCGCTGCCCGTGGGCGTACCCGGGCTGGTACTGGGGCTGGCCTACGTCTTTACCTTTAACAGCGCCGACCTGCCCTGGGGTATGCTCTACGGCACCGCGCTACTGGTGGCGCTGTGTAACTATTACCACTACCACACTCAGGGGTTCACCACCATGATGATGGGCATGCGCCACGTGCCGGGTTCGATGGAAGATGCCACTAACGTGCTCGGCGGTGGGGTGGTACGTATTATACGTGACGTCTACCTGCCGGCGATGCGGGTGACGCTTATCTCGGTGGCGATGTTCCTGTTTATGCGCTCGATGGTGACGCTCTCGGCGGTAATTTTCCTCGTCACACCCTCGCTACCGCTTGGCGCGGTAACGGTAATGCGCCTCGACGAGGCGGGCTTTACCTCCCAGGCGGCGGCTTTTTCTACGTGCATTATGGGGATTGTCGCTATAATGGCGCTGCTCCTAAACCTGTTAACCGGCAAGCGCCAATAGAGAACCCTTATTCATGTTAGAAGAGACCCGCCTTCACCGCATCTGCGCGCTGCTCTCCACCCTCAATCGGGTCAGCACCGAGCAAGTTATCCAGCATCTCGGCGTCTCCCGCGAGACGGTGCGCCGGGATGTGTTGAAGCTCGAAGCGATGGGCGTGCTGCGGCGGGTGCACGGCGGGATCGCCTCCATCGCTCAGGAGGCCGAGCCACCGCTATCGGTGCGCAATACGGTGCGCGCGAAAGAGAAACGCGATATCGCCAGAGCAGCAGTGCAGCAGTTGACGCCGGGGCAGACGCTGTTTATCGACGCCGGCAGCACGACTACCCTGCTGGCGGACGAGCTGCTGTCAATGCCAGGCATGATTATTATTACCAATAGCCTCAACGTGGCTCTCAAGCTCAGCGGCGGAGAGATGACGCTTAAGCATGAAGTTATCCTGCTAGGTGGCCATATGGGCCCGTCACTACAGGCCACCAGCGGCGATCTGACCATCAGCGAAATCCACCGCTACCGCGCCGATGTCGCCCTGCTGTCACCGGTGGGCGTCACCGCCCGCGACGGCGCCAGCAGCTTTGCCCATCACGAAGCGGCCGTCGCCAGCGCGATGGTGAAGTGCGCTAAAACGTGCATTATTCTCGCCGACCATAGCAAAATCGGCGTCACCAGTCGGGTGATTTACGCTCAGGTACCAGAAATAGATCTCGTTATTACCGACGCTGCGGGTGCCGGACTTGCGGAGTGGCAGCATCTGCAGAAAAACGGTCCGCAGACGCTCGTCGCCTGAATTACGAGGTTGTAGGCGGAGGGGTCCCGTGAGGCCAAACCCTTAGCCCTTCTCGTTACGATCGCCGTGGCTTCGGTCAGTTGTGCCGCTCCTGGCAGGTAGAAGTCGATACGAGTGAAGGAAAGAGAAGCGTCGCTTGCAGGTCACTATCCTATCAAACAGGGCGTTTTTGCGGGACTGATGAAACGAGTCAGGGGGCTGGTTGAAAATTTATGCCAAACTTGTGAAGCAGATATAGAGGAGTGGCCTTACTTTTTGGTGCAACACTAAGTTGATCACAACCGTCTATACCCGTCTTTATTTATGGGGATCCGTTAGCCCCTTCGTTATTTCCGGAACGCCATTGTCGCGATGCCGTTGGAAATGTAAGGCGCAATATTATCAAATGTAATCATTGATGTTTTACAAAAGATACATTTTGCGCCAAAAGGATTTTTTTCTGTTACATCGTAATTCGATGTTCTGTATTGTGACCCATGACAACATGGGCATCTGAAATGAATGTATTCAGTCATAATGTTAACCTTTATATGTGACAACATTCACTACCGCAGGGATTAGAGATTATACTCTGGTGAAAACTCATTTGTGGTTTTCAAGGATAGTGCAGAAATCACCGTTCTAAACAGCACGCAAACGCAAAGAATACGCTTTCTTTAGCGACCGTTTTCAGCATGATTAACCTGAGGTTTTTCACTCACTTAATCACTACTTTTTTAGTGATTGTCTAAGATATGTTGTTCGTTTTTTTACTTGCCCTTGGGCATATCTGGTCTGCAAAAAAAATTTATCGGAGAGAAAAATACCCAAAAGGAGATATCAGAAGATAAATGCGATGAGAAAATTCCAGAAACTGTTGCAGATAATTTTTAAGACTCAAACCGTTGAAACCATTAACGCATGTAAATCAGTAATTGGCAAGCATTATTTTTTTACCGTTTTTTGACAGTATTTTTTTGCCAGTAAAACGATGCGCATGCTTACCGTTACTGACAAATTAATCAGTAGCTGATTCCTGCTACCGCCTCATTTCACACTTATTTTGTGGTACTCTGTCCCTGGTAAGGATTTTTTATGGCATCAGAAGACATTCTTGACGGGTACCCAGCCCAGCGACTGCCGGTCAGAGCGATTATCGGGAACGCTGTGCTTGTCGTTATCAGAAGCGGTATGCCTGTGGGACGGCTGAAAAGCCCGAAAACCAAACAGAGCTGGCCGACGAAAGCCTCCTCTTGCAGATGGCGATTGATGTTCTGGAAAAGCGCTTACCGATTGATTGCAAAAAAATATAACCGATACAGATTAACCACACCGAAGGTCACACTATGTTGATAACATTATTCATTTATCTCGGAATTATCGGTTCCGTCGCCGCGCTGGCTTTATTTTCCCTGTCCCTGTTATGGATTGCCGTTTCAAATAATCCGGATAACACGGATATATAAACTTCATCGCCAGTTAATCTTCCTGTAAAGGCCAGCACCTCTTCGCTATCTCTTGCCGCCACCGGCTGCGTCTCCAATAGCATAACGCATTTCCGGCTGACCGCTCCTTGTCCTGCCTCGCCAATGAAAAGTCCGGCGATGGCTTGCATCACCGGACCGGGTATGCGCTTATTTTATCCCACGACGCGAAACGTAATCCCGCGCCGCTTCTCCGGTGTAAATCTGGCGCGGGCGGTAAATCTTCAGCGGCGACTCGTGCATTTCATTCCAGTGCGCGACCCAACCCAGCGTTCGTCCCACTGCGGTCATGACGACGAACATCGACGAAGGTAATCCCATCGCTTTCAGGATCACGGCGGTATAGAAATCGACACTCGGCGAAAGTCCATTCTCAACAAAGTAGGGATCGTTGAGCGCCACCTCTTCCAGAGCCATTGCCACCTGAAGCAGTTGGTCCGACATTCCCAGTTCCGCCAGCACCTTATGACAGGTATCGCGCAGAATGGCCGCCCGGGGATCGAGATATTTGTAGCGCGAGTTGCCAAAGCCCAGCCGGCGGAAAGCCAAAGGATCCCTTTTCACCTTACTGATAAACTCCGGGACCTGTTCGACGCTTTCAATATCCCCCAGCATTTGCATACTGGCCTCGTTGGCTCCGCCGTGCCTTGGCCCCCACATCGATGCCAGACCGGCCGCCACGCAGGCAAAGAGATTCGCCCCGGAGGAGCCGGCCGCGCGTACCGTCGTAGTCGACGCGCACTGTCCGTGATCGGCGTGAAGCACCATAATCTGGTTCAACGCCTGCTCAATAACCGGGTTCACCTGGTACTTTTCCGCAGGAATCGCAAACAACATATGCAGGAAATTCCCGGCATAAGAGAGGTCGTTTCTCGGGTAGACCGAAGGTTGCTCGATGGAGAACTTATAGCTCATCGCTGCAAGCGTGGGCATTTTGGAAAGCAAACGGGTGGCGGCCAGCGCACGGTGCTCGGGGTTTTCGACATCCAGCACATCGTGATAGAAAGCAGCCAGCGCGCCCACCATAGCACACATCAGCGCCATGGGATGGGAGTCGCGACGAAATCCGCTGCACATTTTCGACATCTGCTCATGCACCAGAGTATGGCGGGTAATATTTTCCCGGAAGGCCTGATAACTCTCCTCATCAGGCGCCTCTCCGTGCAGTATGATATATGCCACTTCCAGGAATTCACACTGCCTGGCAAGCTGATCCACCGGATAACCACGGTGCAGCAGGACGCTATTCTCAGTATCGATATAGGAGATGGCAGACTCACACCCGGCGGTATTGCTGAAGCCCGGATCAAAACTGCACATTCCTGAATTCGCGAGCGCGCGGAGATCAATACCGAGGTGGCCCAGCGTCCCGGACACCGTATTCAGAGGGATGGCCTCTTGTCCATCCAAAGAAAGTATTAACGGTTTCGTTCCCATCCTGTAAATTCCCCTCAACAGCCAACGCATGGTCACCCTGAAGACATTCTCCAGGCCGAATTTCCAACATAGCCAGGGTGATACGGCTATTCTTTGATATAAACAGTAAAATACGCGATAAAAAGCGGGTTTTACCCGGGTTCTCTGTACTCTAACTTGAATAAGGACTGCCGTGTTAGCCAATACACTTATATTTGTCGTCGCCGCCATCCATATCTACATACTGATCCTGGAAATGTTTTTGTGGGAGAGTAAGACCGGACGCAAGGCATTCGGCCTCAGCGCAAACTTTGCCCGCGAGACCCGGGTGATGGCAGCCAATCAGGGCCTGTATAACGGTTTTCTGGCTGCCGGTTTGCTGTGGGGACTCTGGAGTCCGGAGAGCGGATTTGAGTTTAAAGCGTTCTTTCTTGTCTGTGTGGTGATTGCCGGACTGTTCGGCGCCGCAACCGCCAGTCGGAAAATACTCTATGTGCAGGCACTCCCGGCAACGGTGGCGCTGATAGTACTGTGCATCAGCTGACGTTGGCGTCGGGAAAGACCACCGATAGCCTTAACGGTGCCGGGATGCGGCTTGCTCCCCCGGCGCTCAGGGACAGGCCAGGATTGATGCCGCCCGGAGGCAGAACAGCGCCGGGCGGTTCGAACACGGGCTCCCCACTTCCGGGAACCATCGTATGACGTTGTGATCATGAAGATGCGCAGAGCGTCGGCGCATTTCGCCACCAGATAATCAGCGCTGCCAGGGCGATGACACTCAGGACGCTGAATGCCACGGCGAACGAGTAATGACCCGCAATCATCCCTGTCAGAGCCGGGCTCATGGCCGCGCCGGCCCCCTGCATCAGCATCACCACACTCTGACCGGCATTAACATGTCCGCTTCCGCGCAGCAGTGCCACAATGAAACTCGGCACCACCACGCCCAACACACCGGCCGCTAATCCATCCAGTATTTGTACCGGCACCATCATCAACGGTGCCGCGGTGCTTGCCGCCAGAGCCGCACGAACCGGCATAATCAGCAGCGCCAGCATAATCAGTCGCCAGTACCCATATTTATCGATTCGTCCGGCGGTCCAGATTGCCACCGGGATCATAACCGCCTGAGAAATAATCACCGTGGCCGCGGCGTACAGGCCGGGGTTGATGGCTCCGGGAGCGGAAGCAATTCTCATGCTGAGCATAGGCAGCAGTGCCGCATTTGCCAGATGAAACAGCAGTAGCGTCAATCCGGTAATCAACAGCGCCGTGTTTTTGGTTAGCACCGAGAAGTCGGGGATCTGCGGGGTATCCGTCAACTCCAGTCCGCGCGCCGCATGGTTGTCGATATCGCCGCGACGTATAGCCAACAGGGCAACAAGCGTCAATAACATCGTACAGGCCATTAAGATGAAAATACCGCCAATTCCCCAGCGCCAGGCGATCCCTCCGGCAACCAATGCGGTGAAGAAATTTCCCGCGTGGTTGAACGCCTCATTTTTGCCCATCTGCGCACTGAAGCCGTTTTGTCCCGTCAGACCTAGCGTAATGCCGGTGATAAGCGGACCGACAAAAGCAGCGCATATACCGCTGACGATTTGCGAGACTGCGACCACGCCGTTTCCCTGACTAAACCAGAGCAAGAAAGTGCTTCCGGTAATCATGACACAGAGCAGTGCCAGCACCAGACGCTTGTTCTGCGAAGCATCGGTGATGAACCCTGCGGGCAGCGTCGCCAGCAATCCTGCCACGCCCCCCGCAGTCATCAACAACCCGATATCATCCGGTTGCCAGTGATGTTGCGTCAGAAAAATCCCCAGAAAAGGTCCAAGTCCATCACGAACATCGGCAATAAAAAAACTCGTCAGACACAATGCCTGTAATGAACGCAGAGTCATATTTTCTACCCTTTAGCATGTTTGAACGGCTTCATGCATGAAGGCGTTCAAACCAGCATATTCCTGATCCATTAATATAATGAGGACGCTCAGCATTGTCCCCATTAACGTCATTGTTAAACAACCCGATAAAAGGTCACCTTTCATTATGGGTAGCGAAGTTGAAAGTAGGATGTCGTCCGGACAATACACAATCGTGGAGTAAAACCCAAGCGCGAGGTTGTTATTTCACTAGCAAATATTGCTGCCGGCGAATGAATACCTTTTTACCAAAATATTTCATCAGGAAAATCAACAGCGTTAAAAAAAACAGGTTATTCCCTTTCTGCATGAAGGGAATTCTAAAATTTCATTTTCCCCCTCATTTCATTAGGCCTATAGTCTTTCTGCCTGCAGAACATCAACTTAGTTAAAATACATAAGGAAAGAAAAATGATAGTTTCAGCACCTGCCGATTATCGTGAGGCCGCCCGTCATCGTCTTCCACGATTTCTGTTTGATTATATTGACGGCGGCGCCGTAGCAGAAAATACCATGCACGCGAACTCCGCTGAACTATCCTCAATTGCGCTTCGTCAGCGGGTGCTTTGCGGTGTTGGCGACCCGACGCTGGCGACTGATATCCTTGGAACATCCTGGGCAATGCCGGTCGCGCTGGGCCCTGTCGGAGCCACTGGCATGTATGCACGCCGCGGTGAAGTCAAAGCGGCACGCGCGGCAACCAACATCGGTATTCCTTATACTCTTTCCACGGTATCGGTGTGCTCGATTGAAGAAGTTGCACAGCATGCCTCCGGTGAGCTCTGGTCACAACTGTACGTGCTTAAAGATCGCGGTTACATGCGCAATGCCCTGGAACGCTCATGGGCCGCAGGCATGAAAACGCTGGTGTTCACCGTCGATATGCCCATCCCCGGCTCACGCTATCGCGATAATCGTTCGGGCATGTCCGGACCCCGCGCCACCCTGAGACAGTATCTGCAGGCCTGTACCCATCCCCACTGGGCCGTAGACGTTGGACTGGCTGGCAGGCCCCTGTCGTTTGGCAATATTGAAGCCTACACCGGACACAAGATGACGATGGACGACTATATGGGGTTTATAAGCAATAACTTCGACCCCTCCATTGCGTGGCACGATCTGGAGTGGATACGCGACAGTTGGAAAGGGAAGTTGATTATCAAGGGCATCCTTGACCCTGAAGATGCCAGGGATGCCGTCCGACTGGGCGCTGATGGCATCGTGGTTTCTAATCACGGGGGCAGGCAGCTTGATGGCGCAATCCCAACGGCCAGAGCACTGCCCCGGGTGGTGGATGCCATCGGTGATGATCTCACAATTCTCGTCGATTCTGGGGTGCGTTCCGGGGTGGACGTTATCCGGATGCTTGCCCTTGGCGCTAAAGGGGTACTGCTGGGGCGTTCCTATATTTATGCGCTGGCGACGGCAGGAGAAGCTGGCGTCACACACCTGCTACGCCTGTATGCTGAAGATATGAAGGTGACGATGACCCTGACGGGAGCAGCATCACCGACGGATGTCCGCGCTGACTGCCTCGACCGTTTAGAGAAAGAGATGGTACAGCTAACCAGGACGCATTCCGGACAATAGCTGTGCGTAAGAGCCACCTATTAAAGCATCTTCGCGACCAGACCGGATCTGAAGCTTAGCGCGGCTGGTCGCCTGCTAAAAAGTTTACTGAAGTTCAGAGAGAATTTTCTCCGGAGAAACACTGCCAATGAAAGTGTGTACTGAGCGATCCAGCACCACCATGACTGGCGTCACCCTCACCCCCAGTCGGTCAGCAAGCTCCGATTGTTTCATCACCAGATTTTTACATTTTTCTGCGCTATCGTTATCCGGCAAAAAACCGGCCATTGCATTCTGAAGGCTTTTCTGACGATCGGATGCACACCAGACTCGCCCCATATCTTCAATGACCGAGTCCTTGATGGATGACGGCGCCACCGTCAGAAATGACATTGTCAGTCCTGCATCATTGTATTTTTTAATATTTTTAACGACATAACTGCAATAAAAACATTGGTTATCGATAAAAACTAATAGCTTATGTTTTTCCGCACCGGCCTGAAACGTGATAGGTTCCAGCTCAGGTAAGGAACGAGAGATATCTTCATAAGCCATCTGTGGCGTCGTATCTGAAACAGGAGAGGACGCAGCCTGAATACCTGAGCTGGCGATAACAAACACACCGGCGGTAAATGCATTAAGAAAAAAACGCCTCATTCCCTCTTCCTCTTCCTTTTTTAATTTCGGATCGTTAATGCCTGACTCACGCCAGCGTTAGCTCTTTTTAGCCTCTGGAAACTACAGTAGCAACTGATTTATGCAGCTTTCATCATGAGGTCGCATTGATCCAAGTCTCGTTTAGAGGTCATGAGGGATATCTGCGCGAATGAAGGGAGCGACAGGGTGTGGAATTTACATCATCAAGTTCGCGCGTTTCTATCCCATCTCATGCCTCTGAAGCGGGAAAACCGTGACATCTGGCAGACCATGCTACCAGCAGCGCAGCCAGCAATAGCCCCAGGAGTACGGGAGAGAATGCCCTTACGCCGAGGCTCTCCAACAGCAAGCCGCCAACAATCCCGCCACTGGCAATGGCAGCGTTCCAGGCGGTAACCAGCATCGACTGTGCCACATCGGCAGCCTCGCCTGCACTCCTCGCCAGCGCGGTCTGAAACAAGGTCGCCGCCCCGCCGAAAGCCACTCCCCACACTCCCGCCGCTGCATAGACCGCGATAGGATCGTTACCTGCCGTCCCCAGCAGCAACGCCGCCAGCCCGAATAAGCCCGTGCTTGCCAGGGTCAGCGTGCGCAGGTGCCGGTCGATCAACACGCCGACGATCCAGAGGCTGGATAACGAGGTCATTCCAAAAACCAGCAGCACCAAATCCGTGCGCTCCTCCATTCCCGCCATCACCAGAAATGGCGCAATGTAGGTATAAAGGATGTTATGTGCGAGAATAAAGGCCAGTACGACGAACAACACCGGGCGAATACCCGGCAGGGTAAACACCTGCCGCAACGAGAAACGTTTGCCCACGGGCTGCCCGGCAAAGTCCGGCACTCGCAGTCTCAGCCAGACCATCAGCATTAGCGCCATCACACCCATGATGCCAAAACACATGCGCCACCCCAGCAAATGGCCGAGCAAAGTACCGGCAGGCACCCCCAGAGAGAGCGCCAGCGGCGTGCCCACCATTGCGATAGCGATGGCGCGGCCCCTTTGAGATTCAGACACCATCCGCGCCGCATAGCCCGCCAGCAGTGCCCACAACAGCCCCGCCGCAACGCCTGCCAGGAAGCGTGCCGCTATCGTCAGCGCATAGCTGGTGGAAAGCGTCGTCACCAAGTTGGCGATGGCGAAACCCGCAATGGCGGCCAGCAGCAACGGCCGGCGACGAACCCCTTGAGTAGCGGCGGTCAGCGGAATGGCGGCCACCAGAGAGCCGATGGCATAGACCGTGATCGTCTGGCCGACCCATGCTTCGGAGACGGCCAGTCCTTGCGCCATTTGGGGCAACAGGCCAGCCGGCAGCGCTTCAGTCAGGATGGTAATGAAAGCCGCCAGCGCCAGCGCCAGCAACGATGCGACGGGCATGCGTTCGCACATCGTCGAATTCATCGTTCATCCTCCAGGGCGCCGTAGACCGCATCGCGCAGATCGGTGACGAAGCGGCCCGACATGCCTTCGTATAAAGTGTTAGTGAAAGCGACGACGCTAAGCCCCAACGCGCGATCCACGAACCACGAGTGACCATAGGCACCTCCCCAACGCCAGGTGCCTTCTGATTCAGGCGAAGCGGCCAGCCTCGGATCGCGCAGAACCGAAAATCCCAGTCCAAAACCGAAGCCCGGTACATTAGGCAGATCCATATTCGGCGTCCGATCGCGCGCCATTTCGGCAATCAAGTCGTTGGGCAAAATCGCACCACGCTCCTGACGCAGGGCTTCCAGCAGGCGCATAAAGTCTTCGGCCGTTCCCGCCATGCCCGCCCCCCCCGACAGAAATGCCTGCGGACTGAAGATGCGTGCAGGGCTATAGGGAATGCCGACCACCTCTTCGAAGGGTGAAACGATTTCACCTTCCGCCAGCGGATGCGGTTGAGGCGCATCGTTCACGTAAGCGGTCGCCACGCGCTGTGCATCCCGCGCGATAAAGCCGGTATCCGCCATCGCCAACGGACCGGTGACGAGCTGACGTACGGCGACATCAAGCGGTTCGCCATACACCCGTTCGATCAAGGCGCCCAACACATCGGTTGCCAGTGAATAACCCCAGCGGGTGCCTGGTTCGTACAACAACGGTACGCTGGCGATACGGCGCAGGTTCTCCGCCAGGCTAATACCAGACATATCCATGCCGTCCGACACGCCAGCCCGCGCATAGGGGCCATTGGTATCAGCCTCAAAGAATCGATAGCCCAGCCCTGCCGTGTGACTCAGCAATTGCCATACGGCGATCCGCGCAGGCTGACCGTCGGCCAACAGAGGCCTGAACTCAGGTAACCAACGTTCGAGGTCATCATCCAGATTAAGCCGACCTTGAGCCACCAGCACCAGCGCCGCCGTAGAGACGACAGTCTTGCTCACCGATGCCAGACGGAAGACCGCATCCGCGGTCATTGCCCGACGGCTTTCACGATCGGCCCAGCCAGCGGCCTGGCGGTGAAGAAGCACGCCGTCGCGGGCCACCAGGACCACCGCGCCGACCAGACGGCGTTCATCCAGCGCCTTCTGAACAGCGGCCTGAATGCGGGCGGACAGATGAGCAAGCGGGACGCCTGCGCGCAGAGACATAGCGGGAACAGACATGAGAAATTCCTTTCATCAGTGGACATTCCCGTCATGATAGAAACGCAGCTATTAAAGAAAAAGTAGGGTACAGTTCCTTTCTTAGCGGAACTGTTTGTCCGTAATGGAGGTATGAAGTGGACAACCTGAACGGCTTCGTGGTGTTCGTCCGGGTCGCCGAAACACGCAGCTTCGTCGCGGCCAGCCGACTGCTGGGCGTCTCGGCATCAGCAATCGGCAAAAGCGTGGCGCGGCTGGAAGAGAAGCTTGGCGTGCGCCTGTTTCACCGTAGCACACGCAGCGTCACCCTGACGGCCGAAGGCACACTGTTCCTGGAGCGCAGCCGCCGCATTCTTGCCGAGATAGAAGCCGCGGAACTGGAGCTATCGCAGGCGACGGCAGCGCCGCGAGGCCGGTTGCGGGTCAGCCTGCCCTTGGTCAGCTCGCTGGTGCTACCGGTGCTTGGCGAGTTCATGCGCGAATACCCGGCCATCGAGCTGGATCTGGACTTCACCGATCGACTGGTCGATGTGATCGAAGAGGGATTCGACGTTGTGGTCAGAACGGGAAATCCGACGGACTCGCGCCTGTCCGCGCGAAAGCTGGGCATCTTCCGCTCAATGCTGGTCGCCTCGCCCGATTACCTGACGCGACGAGGTATACCTAAAGTGCCCGCCGATCTGCTGGATCACAGTTGCCTGCACTACCGCTTTCCCAACAGCGGTAAACTGGAGCCGTGGGCGCTGCGGCAAGCGCCGGGAGAACCCGATCTGCAGCTCCCCACCTCAATGATCTGCAACAACATTGAGACACGGGTGTGCTTTGCTCTTCAAGGTCTGGGAATCGCCTGTCTGCCGGAATTCTCAATAAGAGAACAGCTGGCAAATGGACGGTTGTGCACCGTTCTGGCCGATCGCGTGGAACATACTGGCGTCTTTCACATGCTCTGGCCCGCCAGCAGGCACCCCTCTCCAAAAGTTCGGGCTATCGTCGATTTCCTGTGCGCGCGGGTGTTTCCGTCATCTGAAACCAGATAATCCGCTCAGGGTAGATGTTGAGTTTTCGGCAGCAGATGACGCGTTGATACGCGCCACAATAACGAATCTAACCATGTTGTACAAAAGCCAGTTTCCTTAAGTCTTTCATGGTCGAGACAAGAAATGATAACCGGTATTAGGTAAATAAACAGGTCAAAAACACTGGTTTAACCGTGCAAGAATTCAGAATATTATTTATCAGCGCGGCACGGGTTAACAATTTTGTCCTGTCCCGTTTCCTTGGGCTATACCCGTTTATGGGCGCCTCAGGGAAACCAGAGATGGCAACAGGCATGTCGTTTGCGACAACCTTCGTCCTGACGCTGGTCAGCGCACTGGCATGGTTTTTTGATAATTATCTGCTGGTGCCTTACGAACTGGCATATCTCCGCCAGATGGTCTATATTTTTGCGAGCGCGGTTATGGTTCAGCTTACAGAGATTGTTATCCGAATATCGCCTGTTAGGGATCTTCCTGCTACTGATCATCACCAACTGCGCCCGTTCTCGCTGCGCCGCTCATATTAACCAAATTTTCTTGTACGTGGCATCAATAGAATTTTAACGCTGATTATTTTGCTTGCACGGAAATACATTAAACTGACAGCCAACCATTTGATATCAAATACTCGTTGAGTCTCTGTTTGATATGCCGGGTTGAGCCTTGCGGTCGTGGTTAATTTCTCGAAGCGTACCTGATGGCAACATCTGGCAAGTGCCAGGCCGACGCGCCAGAAGTGGCGCTGAAATACCCAAGCCCCACAAACGCAGTACAGTGAGCAAAAAAATGAGTCTTGCTTCTCCTTACCACTCTCATCACCAGAATACCGCCCAACAGCGCCCTGCGCTCTCTGGCGATGGTCGGTACCCGGACTCGATTGCACTCCTCAACAGAGGGCTTCCGTAGACACAATGGGTGCTGAATACATTAAGGTTGACGAGGGAGGACAGAAATCATGGATAAGATTACTGGCTCTTATCCCATATAGAGAGCTACTCAGATAGCCATGCAGTCCCACCGGACAGCATTGAAGGTATGTATTGCTGACCCAACTGCCAGGCAGCAAAAGCCAGCCCCCCCATAAAGACGATGATAACCACTATCAACACCTTACGCTCAGCATGCAATAACAACATTATGGCAAGCAACAACAGGATCAAGGTGATGGGCCAGCAGGAAACGACCGCAACATAAGACATAAACAGGTAATCCGTAATCATGGCCTCACCTCTTCTTTTTAAATGTTGCCACCGTTAACACCACGCAGAATCATCATTAATGCCAGTTGGGTGGACGTCTTAGGATTGCTCAAGCCATCATGAACATAAAATGGGAACACCCAATACGAACAGATCCCCTCTTTTCGATTCTCAGCCGATCGCTGTAGTTCAGAGGGGTCCGGTTCCACCCGGGGGGAAATAGGGCCCGGAAAGGCGTGAGCAGTCCTATCTAGCCCCCCTCTCAGGCGTTACGGGGATGCCAGAGCAGGCCACTCTCAAATCGCTTAATCCTCAAATTAAACTCCTTTTTTGTCATTTGGAGAACATGCTCGATTCTGATTTATACGACCATCATCGTGGCGAAGCTTACCCCCATAGATATCAGGCCCTTTTCCTGCTTTACGATAATGACTCTGATTTGCATTTGCTGGGCAAGAGCAACAATAAACAGCTGCAACTGCTGGTTTCCATTCTGACCCCTGACTCACGCGACGGTGACACCCGCTGGACAGCAGGTCTGGCCAGTCCCCAGAGTACCGCCTGCTGGCACCAAACCATCGCCGTTACCGGCAACGGATAGCCGCTGAGCTTCAGCGTTACGGCGCAAATATTCTGGCGAGTCAGGGACGGCCGGGGCAAGGGGTGATCTATCGGGAAATTCTCGTCGATGTCGGTGACCAGCTTGAGGTGAACTACAGACCGAAAAGTGCTACCGAAACCATTGAACTCGCGCTGTTGATGAAGGTACTGGGGGAAAAGCCTGGTTCAGGTGACAGCGGAAGAGCTGGCTGCGCTGGAGCTGTCCACAATGTTATCTGCCAATGTCATTACCTTTCTGGGGGGGATTGCCTGCAGGGGGACTGCGGTGGTCGCTTCACGCGGACTTTCCGTACTGGCTGGTGCTCTGGCCATCGCATTGAGTTCAGCATGGATGAATTCCAACATCGCCGACCCTTTCGCACCAACAGCGACATTATCCGCTTTACCCAAATAACCGGGGTGGCACGTGACTTTCCGGCACTTGACCGTCCCTTAACCCGTGAAGATCTGATGCCGCCGCCTTCAAGGTCGCGGAAAAAATCGACCAGGCGCGCGGCATCAACTCTTTGCTGTTAGGCTCGTTGGACTGGACCAAAGATTGGCCGGCAGCTTATAACAGGGACAGCCGTTCAGATGAGTGCCATTGCATCCGGCGCCGCGGTTTTACCATTTGACACCTTACCGAGCTCTGACAAGGTCATCACTGCCTCCACCAGCATGGGAAGCGCCAACAGATAATCCTGAAGAGTATCGCCGCCGGGATCGGGCAGAAATGCCTGCGGCTCAGCCATCTCCATACCTTCGGCTACAACCTGAAAGTTCAGAAAAACTGAGGAGCGCTCCCGCTTCGACCTTCAGACAGCGGGCCGAAGGTGCTTGTCGAACCAGTCGAGTGAAGCCTTGGCTGTCTGAAAAAAGTAATCTGTGTAGCACGAGTAATGATCGCAAGGAAAAATAACGAGGTCCTTGTCCGGACAACGCGCACGTTCGAAGGCTTCCCGCGTCAGAGCGACGGGGATCAGGTCATCGTTTTCGGCACCGATCAGAAGGAGCGACTTCGGCGTTATCCTGCTGATATAAGCCATCGGCTCGAAGCCAAATTGGGATTCCAGACTGCGCACTGTTACTTCATTCTTCCAGTTTGGTGCTACAGCCGCAACTCGCATACACCATTCCCAGGATTTCTTCGTGGGAAGGATGCATGGAGTTCGGGAAGGGTCTTCGGCGGCAATGACAACAGTTTGCGGTGCCTGGCCGGCAGCCCGTTGCTGGCGGTCGGTTTCGAACAGCCGCAACATGTTCTGACGTACTTCCGCAGGCAGCATATTCCAGATGACGCCTCCACTGAGGAAAGGCACGGTGCTGACCAGACAATGCACTCTCTGGTCCATTGCCAGAGCTTGAATGGCAGTTCCGCCGCCATAGCTGGCGCTCCATACGCCGACGCGTTCAGGGTCGACGCCCGGCAAAGTCAGCGCAAAGGAAATTGCATCCCGGAAATCGGTGACTTGCAGGAAGGGATCGATTTCCTGCCGAATACGTCCGCCGCTCTCTCCCAGGCTTCGTGGGTCGTAGGTCAACACACCGAAGCCGGCTGCTGCAAAATATTCCTCGAAGAAGTGCTCCGGATAACCTTCCTTCACCGCACTGAAACCATGGTGCATGATGATAAGCGGTTGCAGCCCCTCTTTCACCGATGCAGGAAGAAAGTGCCAGCCGCGCAGAGTGATGCCATCGTCTGTTCTGAAGGCAATGTCAGTCCGCTCGTAAGTCCCCGTTGGCTCTGCCAATGACATAATCAATTTCCTCATAAAGTTGGCGATGCAACGCCGAGGCTGTCCGTTATCAGCCTGCGCGTCCGTATGGTCTGTCGACCGATCAAGAGATTATCTCGCTCGTTTATCCGAGCACGCCGCCACTCCGGCCACGAGGCGGTTTGTTTCGATGGCTGCAAGTATGCCTGCTTGCCGACATCGTGTCTTTGCACTGGCGGCCCAATATATTTGCAATTTAGGAACTGGCAGTCGCCGACTGGCGACAAGGTGTCGACAAGCAAGAACGGGTGCTTCGCCAAAAAATTATCTATCAGGTAGTTACTGCTGGCTCATATTTGCTGTTGCGCCGCCAAATTGACTCGAAGCCCCGAACCCTTCACAATCCTGGGAAGAGGAGTTGAGCTGGGAGCTTTCAGTGAAGTTGCGCGCACCAAAACGTTCAGACGAAATGATCCCGGTGAGCGGCGACTCCGCCGCTTGGGCTGCCTCGCTCGGCTCCATCTTTGTCGAGCTCGAAGTGGAGCAGCTCGAGGCAAAACCGCCTATTGGGCGCATGTATCGCTACCCCTTCGGGGAGATGGTTTTTATCCGAGCGATCACACGCGGAGGTGCTCACCGCGCCGTGCGTTCCCAGCGATTAATTCAGGCCTCGACCAAAAATGACTTCGTCATTGGATTGCTGATTAGCGGCAGTGTGACCCTCACCCAAGGCACTGGCCAGGCGTTTCTGAGACCTGGAGATATGGCCATCTTCGACAGCACTCGTGAGTACGCCATTGAGGTATTGCAGGGATTTGACGCTCTGTGGATAGGCGTTCCCAGGCACCGTCTTGAAGGCAGGCTAACTGCAGTGACCGAGGTACTCGCCCAACGCATCGACGGTGGGTGCGGTATTGGTCATGTTGCAAGCAATATGCTGCGTGCGGCGCTGGACGAGGCGCCCCAACTCCGTCCGGCCGAGGCAAACCGCATTGCCAATCACTTGCTCGATCTCCTTAGTCTGGCCCTTGCCTCGCCCGATCGAACGGTGCCTCAAGCGAACCAGAGTCGCTACGTTTCTTCCACTCTTCGGCGGGTACAGGGCTTCATCGACAATCACCTTGATGATGAAACGTTAACGCCAGAGGTCATAGCCCAGGCGCATTACGTGAGTGTTCGCTATCTTAACAAGTTGTTCGAGCGCGAAGGAACGTCTGTCGCTCGCTGGATGCGCTTACGACGGCTTGAGCGCTGTCGTTCGGACATAGAAAACACGTCTCAGGCCCGGCAAAAAATCAGCGATATCGCCTACAACCACGGCTTCAGAAACATCAGTAGCTTTAATCGCCTTTTTAAAAGTTACTTTGGTTGCTCGCCACGGGCTTTGCGTGACTCCCGGTGAGTAAGCAACTCGGACACCACGACGGACTCGCGCTACTTCGGTAGAAATATGTTGGGAGATCTGGTGAGTGTGCGTCCGCAGTGAGGGTAACGACCAGGCAGTGAAGCGAGAAATGCGGCTGATCTCCTCCCGGAAAACAGGACCAGTCTAAACTGAAGTCTCCGATCTTTCTTCCCGCTCACAGAGAGGCTTATTGCCATGAAAACCGAAGAACAGATTGCGTTTGCGCTGAAACAGGCCGAAACCGGCACCCGCGTCGGGGAAGTCTGCAGAAAGACGGGCATTTCTGAGGCCACCTTTTACAACGGGAAAAAGAAATTTGCTGGTCTGGTTAAGCTCAAAGTATCAGATGTTGCGTTTGGCAGCTCTGTGCCAGGAGCAGACTTCGCAAACATCACTGTTTAATAAGAAAGTAACAGGTCATAACGTATGTCCTTCATTGCCTACCTTCCATCAATTCAAGCGTCTGCCCGTCGGGGCTTTGTACATATATTACTCTGGTTCCCTGCATGGGTCCTGACGAGACTGTCTGAGGTGTCCCTGGCGTCTTCCAGCCGTAGTCCGATATTTTGCTCAGGAGCGTATCAAGATTCTCGACCATAAACGCAAGATGCGCGTAGCCCGGGATGTAGGGGGCTGAAGGCGCTTCTGGCTGTTCAATATTATTGTATTGCAATAATTCAATTTTCATACCAGCCAGTTCAAGCAAAGCCATTCGTACATCAGCTCCCCTGGCGCCTGTTACCTCATCAATAATAGGTCCAGACATTTTCCCTTCGCGTAATACTTCTCCTCCAA
>NZ_JBCNNS010000046.1:0-30538 GCF_039594335.1 Raoultella sp. | reverse complement strand
TTCGGCGGTACGGCTATCATCGGTTGCGGAATTGCGCTCGGGAACGTTCTGCTGCCGGGCCTGATCAAACGCGACTTCGCGCAGCACGTTGCCAGGATGACCGGTGCCTACTCGATCACCATGGGCGGAGCGGCCGCGCTGGGCTCTGCCTTGGTGGTGCCGCTGACGCTGGCGGGTTTCGGCTGGCACGGCGCACTCTTGATGTTGATGGTCTTTCCGCTGCTGGCGCTGCTGGCGTGGTTACCACAAACGCGTAAGAGCGCGGCTGCGCCGCTCACCGGTTCCGGCGCCATGCACAATCGCGGCATCTGGCGCTCCGCTCTCGCCTGGCAGGTCACGCTGTTCCTCGGCATCAACTCGCTGGTCTATTACGTGATTATCGGCTGGCTGCCGGCCATTTTGCAGAGCCTTGGCTACAGCGAAGCGCAGGCGGGCTCCCTGCATGGTTTGCTCCAGCTGGCCACCGCCGCCCCTGGTCTGGCGATTCCGCTGATTCTTCATCGCCTTAAAGACCAGCGCGCCATCGCGGTCGCTGTGGCACTGATGTGCGCCATCAGCGCCTGTGGACTGTGGTTCTGGCCGGGACAGGCGGTCATCTGGACGCTGATCTTTGGTTTCGGTTCGGGGGCGACCATGATTCTGGGGTTGACGTTTATCGGCCTGCGCGCGGACTCCGCGCACCAGGCAGCAGCCTTGTCGGGGATGGCGCAGACCATCGGATATCTGCTGGCCGCCTGCGGACCGCCACTGATGGGGAAAATTCATGATGCCAACGGCGACTGGCATATCCCGCTTATCGCCGTGGCGCTGATTTCAGTGGTGATGGCGCTGTTCGGCGCGCTGGCCGGACGCGACCGGGAGATAAACGGGTAACTATCCGGTAAGCCGCCATCCGATGGCGGCGATGCTTCCCTGCTCGCCCGCGCCTCCGGAACCGCATCGGCAATACCGCCTGAATCCCGCAGCATTAATCGGTGGTGAGATTATTGACTCGCAGCATGTAAAAACGCCTGCACCAGCGGTGAAGGACGCCCTTCAAGGGCATGACGTTCATGCTGGAACAAGGTCGCCACAAAAAACGGGTGCGTGATCAACTCCACCGCGCGAATCTCTCCCTCTTCATCCCAGCCAGTTACCCGCAGGTCCCCCTGCTCCAGTTCACGGGCAAAACTGTCGGCAATACCGTAGTTACAGTGGTAACCCTCTTCGATATTATCGCGACCGTACGCACGGGCAATCAGGGTATGAGCACGCAGTTCAATGGTGTCCGACTTTTCAACCAGCGAACAGCTTAACGGCACAATCACCATCCGTCCTTCGGTATCGGTTTCGGCATGTGCCGCATCCTGCCAGCCCATCACATTGCGTGCATATTCGATTATCGCGTGCTGAAAACCCCCACAGGTTCCCAGGAAAGGCACGCTGTTTTCGCGCGCGAAGCGAATGGCGGTAAATGCGCCTTCGGCATTTTCGTACGGACTGGCGGGGATGACCCAGATAGCATCATAATCCACCAGCACATCAGCATGGTGAATATCACGGGTTGCCAGCCAGGCATAGCGCACGGGCAGCTCCAGCACGGCGGCAGCGTCGTCGATAGCCAGGGGGATAGCTTTATGGGAAATCACGTCGGGATTGTAGTCGCCAACCAGGGCAATACGCAGCGGGGTGTTCATAGCAGGATCCTTATGTCAGAGCGATTTTCGGGCAACACAAGGAACCCCAGATTAGCGATCTCCTTCGCGGAACACAACCCCTGTTTTCACCGCGACCAGAACCCTTCACGCTTTCGAATAGCTTTGCGCGCGGGTAATTTCCACGTGCAGGCGCTATTGTATAGCGCAGAGGAATCATGATGGGACGCCTATGAAAAGCAAAATTTTGGTCAGCGCCTGCCTGATGGGGTTTCAGGTTCGCTATAATGGCCGCGAAAAAGCGCAGCTTGCCGACGCGCTAGCGCGCTGGCAGCGTGACGGTCGGCTGGTGATTCATTGCCCGGAGCTGGCCGCCGGGTTGCCAGTCCCCCGACTCCCGGCCGAAATCCTTCACGCCGAGGGCATGGATGTCATGCAAGACCGCGCGCGTATCATTGAAAGCGACGGTCAGGATGTCACCCCACACTATCAGTTGGCCGCATGGCTGGCGCTGCGCACGGCACAGGAAGCCGGTTGCGAGGCCGCGTTGTTAACCGACGGTAGCCCGACCTGTGGCAACCAGTTCATTTACGACGGAACGTTTAGCGGGCAGCGAAAGCCGGGTTCTGGCGTGGCGGCGGCGCTGTTGAGTGAACACGGAATTGCGGTTTTTTCCGACCGACAGCTTCCCCAACTCCTCGCCTGGATGCAACAGAAAGAGCCCAACGATGATCCACTGCAAACGCGTTTATGATCCGGTAGAACCCAGCGACGGTTACCGCGTCCTGGTTGACCGACTCTGGCCACGCGGTATGAAAAAAGAGGCTTTGCGCTACGATGAATGGTGCCAATCGCTCTCGCCGTCTTCGGCGCTACGTAAAGCGCTCCACGGCGAGGCGATTGATTTCGCCAGCTTCAGTCAACAGTATCGCGAAGAGCTCGCTGCCCGGCGTGACGAAGGATTGCGTCTCGCCACGCTGGCTCGTCGACAGCCACTAACCCTGCTGTATGCCGCCAAAGATACCCGACAAAACCACGCGCAGGTACTGGCTGACTGGCTGAAAAACCTGCCGGTTACGGCTTAGCGGGATGGTCCCGGCGCCATAGTGTCCATTCATCGATGGTTTCACCGCCGGGAAGTTTGCAATCCGTACGTACGCCTTGCGGCGTCTGGACCGGAACCAGGCTACCGCCTTTCTGAGTACAGTAAACGGAGGCCGGGTTGGCCATGCCGATAGACTGCGGTGGCGGCGGGGCAGCCTGTTGCTTCACGCATCCGGCGAGGGCCAGCGGCAGCATCATTATCATCCACTTCATTTCTGATCCTTCTTTGCACTGAGCACGTATTTGCCCTGACGTTTCATGGTTTCTCCATTTTAACTGCACTTTTGCCCCGTAGAGTAGTGCTTGTTCTCGAACTGACCAGAGAACAGCTCATTCCATAATCAATGAGTTTTCCCCGTCGCCCCCGACGGGGCTTTTTTCCCGCTGCGATCGCAGGTATTCCCTTAATTAATGTGTTAAATTTGTCGTATCTCTGTTTACTCTTCGTCGGTAGCCGTTTTGCAGTATAAATGACTGACGGCCCCACCCGCGATCGGGAGCCGTACATTCATGTCCGATTTTATTCTTGCACGCGTCTCGCAAACGCTCGCCAATGAACACTCCTTCGAAATGTTAGTCAGGCAATTGCTTGAAATGCTGGAGCTTGTGACCAGAATGGAGTCGACCTATCTGACTCGTATTGATTTTGCCGCGCAGCGCCAGCGGATTCTGTATGCGCATAACAGCAACGAAATGCAGATCCCGGAAGGGTTTTCAGTGCCGTGGGATGAGTCGCTTTGTAAGCGTGCCATCGACGAGAACTGCCTGTTCAGTAACGATGTCAATAACCGCTGGCAGTCATGCATTGCTGCTCAGGATCTCGGTATCATCACCTTCTTTAGCATCCCTGTGCGCCTCGCCGATGGCTCGCTGTACGGCACACTGTGTGCAACCAGCCGCCATAAACAGCCCTATAACCTGGAAGGCGAGCAGGTCATGGGGCTGTTTGCCAACTTAATTTCTCATTACGTTGAGAAAGAGACACTCGTTGATCGGCTCCGCGCCGCCAACGTGGCGCTGGAAATGCACTCCTGTACCGACGAGCTGACCGGTTTAGCCAATCGTCGGGCGCTGTTTAAGCATCTGACGTCAATGTTTCCCCGCGAGCGCGAACAGCAGCGGAACATTCTAATGATCTTTATCGACCTTGACGATTTTAAAGCGATAAACGACCGCTTCGGCCATCAATGCGGCGATAACTTTTTGATTCAAATTGGCGAACGCCTGAGTGCGCATATTCACCCGGGGGACCTGGTGGGGCGTCTCGGTGGTGATGAGTTTTTGGTTGTCGCCACCGGGCTGGACAGTATGCAGCAACAGGCCTTTGTAGCGACCCTGCGGGAGGCCCTATGTGGGGTTTACTTTCTTGGCGAGCACCGAATTAACTATCCCGGCGCCAGTTTTGGCGTCGCGGAGGTAGATCCGCAGGTTCAGGATGTCGAAAGTGCGCTGCGTGCTGCCGATGACGCCATGTATCAGGATAAAAAGTCCCGTCGGCGAGATTCCTTCCTGAATATTGATTAAAATCTGACGGCGATCTCCAGTATGATAGCGAAGTTTTCCGGTAAGCTGTTCGGATATCATGCAACAGCTTAATGGTTTTGTGGCAGGACAGGTCATATTTTTAGCTTCAGGGGTAACATCATGAGATTGGGTATTCTTTTCCCGGTGGCCATTTTTATCGTCGCCGTTATTTTTCTCGGTTGGTTTTTTGTCGGCGGCTACGCGGCTCCGGGCGGCGCGCAGTGAAAAAAAGCACCATTCTGATGATTATCATCGCGATCGTTGCCCTGGCCGGCGTTCAGTTCGGCTGGTGGTAGTGTCTGGGTGATTATTCGTCAGCGCGTTATTGCGGATTTATCCTATCCACTCAATAAGTTAACGCTTTACACTCACTTCACCAACCGATTCCGCACGCTCTTTGCCCGCGGACGGTGAGCAACGGAGAAGTGAGAAATGAAAAAACCGATCGTGTTACCGTTGATTCTTGCGCTATGCACGCTGTTATCGGGATGTATTGTTGACGACGGTTATCACCACAGGCACCACCACCATCATTATGATGGCCGCGGCTGGTGACAGAAGGGTTAAAGCAGGGCGAACGTGCGTTCGCCCCCATAGCCTTAGTCCTGACGGTCAGAACCTAAAAAGAAGAAGCCCAGCGGGATCGAAAACAGCAGCGTGAACACGATGCTGTACACGGTCACCATCGCCCCCTGCAGGAAAAACATCGATGTGCTCCATTCGGAGTACGGCATATTGTATTCGCTAACCACGCCACCAAATGTTGCACGGCCCACCACGGTAAGTGCAATGACAAACACAATCCCTATCGACAAGAAAAATTTCTTGCTGTTTTTGTTGCTGATGAGTTTTTGCAGAAGCATCCGGGTTCCCTTTTCTTCGACCGATAATCGGCGGTATATGTAACATTAATGCAATAAAAATTGAAGGGTTTTTGTTACAAGCCAGAGGATTCAGCTATCAGGCCGGAATCAATACCGGCCAGCGGTTTACGCTTGCAGGGTTGCCAGACGGGCAGCAAAACCGACAAACACCAGACCAATCAGACTGTTGCCAATTTTTGCCAGTTTCTTTCTGGTCTTCACGTAGCGCGTCACGAACGAACCGGACAGGATCAGGAAGCTCATGTACATAAAGCTAATCACCTCCAGCGTCAGCGCCAGAATAAAGAACGCCAGCCCGGGGGTCCTGGCATTAACGTCGATGAACTGCACGAAAAAAGAGACGTAGAAAAGAATAGCTTTGGGATTCGTCAGGCTAAGCGTCAGCGAGCGTTTCAGAATCGCGCTTCCCGGTTCAGCCCCGGTATCCGCGTGCCCTTCCCGCTGGGTCAGGACGGAATAGAGCATCTTGCCCCCCAGCCACAGCAGATAAATCGCCCCCAGATAGCGCACGATATTAAACAGTACCGGCGTGGTCTTAATCAGGGTCGCGACGCCGGCAAAGGCCAGCAGCATCAGCACCGCGTCGCCGATAAACACGCCAGCTGCCGCCAGATAGCCCTTTTTAACGCCGTGTGCGATACCGGTTTTCAGAACAAAAAAGGTATTAGGGCCGGGCACCAGAATGATAAAAATAGCCCCGACCAGATAGGTCAGATAATTCAACACACCAAACTCAGCGAACACGCTGCACTCCTTCGCTTTCAACTTAAAAACACGATCGCGCTCACGTTAACGCAACTGCCGCGATTTTGAAAGCGCTTACCGCGCTGCCTGGCTTAGTAGAGTGAGCCTTCGCCCAGCGGGCGGGTTTTAAAGCGCCGGTGGACCCATAGGTATTGCTCCGGCGCGCGCAGAATCTCTTTTTCAATCACCCGGTTGATGTAGCTGGCCGCATCCTGTTTATCTTCGCCAGGATAGTCGTTCAGCACATCGCTGATGTATAAGGTGTAACCTCGCCGGTCCATTTTACGTACCATGCTGATGCTCAGTATCTTCGCACTGGAGAGACGCGACAGAACGTAGGTACCGTTTGTTGTCGCCGCCTGAGGGACGGAGAAAAACGGTGCAAACACGCTGCCTTTCGGGCCATAGTCCTGATCCGGGGCGAACCATACCGCTTCGCCGGCTTTCAGCGCGTGCACCAGACCCGATAAATTACGGCGATCGATCATCGCTTTATTCGAACGCAGACGTCCGCGGGTTTGCACCCACTCCATCAGCGGGCTGTTGTGCGGGCGATAGGTCGCCATCATCGGCCGACACAGACCCATGGTACGGCCACCGAGCTCCAGCGACATAAAGTGCACGCCTACGACCATAACGCCCTGCCCGGCGCTTAACGCTTTGCTCAAATTCTCAAAGCCTTCAACGTCAAACCATTTTTTAACCCGTTCATCGCTCCAGAACCAGGCCATCCCGGTTTCAATAAGCCCCATACCCAGCGACATAAAATTCTGCTCAATCATCTTTTCACGCGCTTGCGGCGACATGTCCGGAAAACAGAGTTCAAGATTGCGTCGGGCAATATGCTCACGGCGTTTAAGGAAGCGGCGTGACGTCTTTCCTGCGCTGGTGCCGATGATATGTAACAGAGGATAAGGTAATTGAACAATTAACCAGAGGATGGCCAGACCAAACCAGGTCCCCCAGTTGCGAGGGTGCAGAAGACTTTTATTAAAAGCACAAGACATGATTTTTCCTGTAAACGTCTATCAATGAGTAACGCTTAAGGAAAAAACGAAGTCCCTTCATCAGTCGTTAGGCGGTACGTATAGCAGCTATGACAATAGTAATCCTGCTAAATTCCCTCCGGCAAGTAAAAAAAATCTCCAGGCTGAAAAAAGCATAATACCCTCACAGTTGTAACAGAATGTAAAATAAAAAAGAAGTTATCATTACAAATATTTACTGCGATACCCTTTTCTCGCTAATTATTTCGATCCTCTGATTGCATATTATTAAATCAACTTGTACCTTTCCGCGCCATATTGCTTCGCAACCCGCGCCACCCGTGGCCAGCGACCTCTTGCCCACGCTGTATTCTCGCCCGCGACGGAGCAGGGGTAAAAGTAGAAACATTGCTAAAGGAGCCGTGCTAACCCATATAACCGTTCTCCATCCTTCAGAGCCAGGACCTATAAATAGCATGTAAATTATCTTTTCATTCCTCTTTTATATATAAAATAAGAATCAGCTTATTTTATAATAAGCTGCTGGGTGTCTGGCGCTTTCGACAAATAAATCGCAAATTATTCGTTTATAACGATCAATAATCATTTTTTATCCCACATATTCTCTGATAACCCGCTCGTGAAGCAGATCCGCAGCCCGAAACCGTAAAATCGACAACCTTTGATAATCGCCACCGTCAGTTATTGACATTATTATTTGCACTGCTCATTTTTCGCTCGCCCATTCCAGTTGTAATGACAACCATTCTCATATTAACATGTCGCTAACGATAACCTGTTTTGAAGCCGATCATGTTTCAGCTTTCCGCCGCCACACCACCCGCGCTCGCATCTCGGTATCAAGTCCGTTACGGCGGGCTGACACGCTGGTTAAGCGTTAAGCTACAATCCCCCTTTGACGCCGGTGATGTGACTCAGGATATTTATCTGCGCGTCATGGACTGTGAATCTCTCACTGCTATCCGCGATCCTAAATCCTTCCTGTGCGCCGTCGCAGACCAGTGATGCTCGATCTGTTTCGCCCTATCGCGCTGGTACGTGGTATTAAGCGAGGATCGCGCCACCCCGCAGCAGGAGACCCGCTGGCAACCGTGGTATAAAACCGCGCTTACCACTGGACGTGGCAGTAGGTCAAAACCTGGGCCAGCGGATGGGACAACGTCCCGGCCCCTTGGTAACGGACGCTCAATATCGACAGCGCCGCCGAGCTGTACTTTGATGACCGCCTGCGCCAGGTATGCCTGCGCTACAGCGAAATTGGCATTCCTCGCCATGACCTTCAGCGGCGACTCGCGAGCGCTCATTACACCATCACGCGTTCTGTTCTAAAATTCGTTTTGCTGATGCTCGAAATAGACAGGCATCATCCCGGCAGCGAGTTAAAGCAAGCGCTTCACGACAATGTATTTTCTTTTTATGAACAAAATGATTAACTGGCACCTGTTAAGACTTTTTTCATGCTGTTATGCACCGTTGTCGCCACGCATTACGGGATTGAGTATTGCTATAAATGAAATTAATTCAGGATTTACTTACCGATCATTTTGCCATGTACTGGCGTCTCTCCCCCCGGCAGGCGTTATCTGGACACAGACGACCAGAACGAGCCGATATTATCCCGAACACGCGAATGGAGAAAAACGATGCGTCTCGCCTTAAAATCAGCATTGATGCTAACCACGCGCGTTATACAGATAATCAATCCGGAACTTCAGTTGCATATGCAACGCACGGCGTTAATTGCTCTGGAACTCTCGCTAGCCCTCAAGTTGCCGCGTGCGCAGCAGCAGACCATATTTTGTGCCGCGCTACTTCACGATATTGGCGTGCTCGGCGATAAGCGCACCGTCACTTCGCTGAATGACATTGATCATATCGAAGATCCCCACCAGCATCGGGGCGCTGAGATGCTCGACGGCTTACCCACCTTCGCGCCGGTGTTGCCTGTCATTCGCCACCACCACTTTAACCCGACGCATACAGGCAACCTCGAAGAGCATATCGTTTTTTTTGCCGATGCTTTTGAACGTCTGCTCTCGAGTGAAAATGTCACCATAGATCATCACCCCAACATGATCATCGACACCTTTCGCATCAGATATCATGAGATCGATCCGCTCCTCTGTGACAGCGTTTGCCAGCTCGCGCAAAAAGAGCATTTCTGGCAGCATCTTCACCCTGGACACATCCAGAGGATGCTGGAAATCATCGGCCCGATAAACGAGCTGTACATCGATATCGACGGACTGAAAGATATTTGTTTATTAATTGCCAAAATTGTTGATACCTACAGCAGTTTCACCGCCAGCCACAGTATTATGGTCGGCGAAATATCCTACCTGCTGGCAACCTATATGCATCTGCCGCAAGAAGAGTGTAAAAAAATTGAGATTGCCGGCTATTTGCACGATATTGGTAAAATTAATATCCCACTGAATATCCTGGAAAAGCAAAGCGGACTCACCCCAGATGAACTGCGCCATGTGCGAGAGCATAGTTATATGACCGGTGAAATTCTCAGTGCCTTTAGTGAGCTGGGTGAAATCATTAACTGGGCGGCGAACCACCATGAAAAACTCGATGGCAGCGGTTATCCGCTGCATCTGAATCAGGATCATCTGCAACTCCCTGACCGTATTATCGCCATTGCCGATATTTTTACCGCCCTGACCGAAGATCGTCCCTATCGTGTCGCCATGTGTTATCAGGATGCATTACAGCTGATAGAGAACGATGTTATAAATGGCGCGCTGGATAAAGATGTTTTTTGTACGTTATGCCAGCATGCCGACACGCTACATAGCACCATTATTCGCAAAACACGCAATTAACCCTCTCCGCAAGTGGGGAGAAGCGGGTTCTATAATTAGACATAACGTCATTTGTTCATCTGCACGCAAGGAAAATTCGGGTGAGAATCGCCACCATGACCAACTGGGCCTACGGGATCACCGTTTGCCTGACCATCACTTCCGGTATTGCCATGCTGATGGCGTCCAGCGCGGAGACGGCCGAACGCCGGGCCGTACAACAGCGGCAGATCTTCGATCAATTAAGCGAATCGGTTGAAACCGAGAGCTGGGAATTATCCGACCTCGCTCGCGCTTACGTCATTAACAAAAATCCGGATGTGTTACAGGAGTACCGCCAGCAGGCCCGTTCGATGAGGACGATAGATAACCGGTTGGAAAAGTTGAAAGATCAGGGAGCGACCGCCCAGGAGCTACAGTTGCTGCGCGAGGGGCTACAGATAGCGGATGAGCTGCAGGATGAACAGCAGGCCGCGCTTGCCAGTATTGAACGTGGTGCAGACACCGAGGCGATTGCCCTGCTCTATGGCAAGCCTTATGAACAGGAGCTGGACCGGGTGCAGACCCAGCTCGATCACTTCCGCCTGATGCTGGAAGGCCGGGCTGCCAACGCCATTGTGCAAGCCACGCAAAAATCGCACACCTGGCGTACATTATCCGAAATAATGGTCGCGCTGACGGCGTTAATGTTCCTGTTTGTCCTCGGGTTTATCCTTCAACGGCGAGTATTGTACCCGGTTGTTCGTTTAAGCGATGTGGTACAACGTCTTGCCTCACAGGATTATGCCGTTGAAGCCCCCCGGTTCACGCAGATCGATGAAATTGGCGATATGGCCCAGGCGATCCGTATTTTCCGCGAAAATGGCCTGGCGCGTCAGCGTCTTGAGCAAGAGCGGGATGCTGACTGGGCGATTCGAGAACTGTTGGCACGCATGACGCAGCGTCTGCAAGGCTGCGAATCGTTTGAGGATGTTATTAAGGTCGCCGAGCTCTTCGCTCCGAATATCGCCCCCGCGATTCCCGGGCGTCTGTATATTCTCGAAACCAGTCCCTGGCAGTTGCGCTGTGTAGCGCACTGGCTCTCGCCGCCGGATGAACCCGAGGCCTTTTATCCTGACAACTGCTGGGCCGTACGTCGTGGGTTAAGCCATCCGCCGGTCAATGGTGAGCCTGACATCGCCTGTTCGCACCTGCCAGACTCCTGTGCTCATCAATCGCTTTGCGTGCCGCTGGTTGCGCAAGGGGAAGCGATCGGCCTGCTCTCCTTCAGAAATGTCACCTCCGCCACCGCCCCTTTACGCGCCTATCTGGAACTGATGGCCGAAGCACTGGGTCTGGCGCTGGCAAACCAGCGTCTGCGCAGCGCGCTGCTGGAGAAAGCGCTGTTCGATTCGCTCACCGGGCTGCGTAACCGTCATCATCTGGACGATGCCCTGCATACGCAAATCAAACTCGCGGTGCAAAACCAGGCGCCGCTGAGCTGTCTGATGATCGATATCGATCACTTCAAAACGATTAACGATCGGTATGGTCATGAAGCCGGCGATCTGGTGATCAAGAACGTGGCGGCGATTATCCAACGCGCGGTACGCGACAGAGGTATGGCTTTTCGCTACGGTGGCGAGGAGTTTCTGGTGCTCCTTGCTGGCACCAGTGAAGAGTTGGCCCAGGACTGCGCACAGGAGATTTACGACAATGTGCGCAGCCTGACCCTGCGCGACGGGCTCAACGATATTGGCCAGGTGGATGTCTCGATCGGTATTGCCAGTTTTCCGCAGCATACCCAGAGCGACAGCCTGCTGCGTGCCGCAGATGCCGCACTTTACCGGGCCAAAGAGCAGGGGCGCTCCAGAATTGTCAGTTTCGGGATGCTGAAATCCGGCTAAAGACCATAGGGGGATAAACTTGCCGCTTATCCCCTCAACAGCAGATGGGTGGCTATCCCCCATTTCACCAGCGATAACCGGCCTTCAGCACACGCGAGGATCGAGTAGCTACCATTCTGATGCGCATAGCGGGGAAAGTTTTCCGGGCCATGGCCGTCAAGTATGGAGATAACCGCCTGAATGACCTGTCCATGAGAAACCACGCACACGCAGCGGTCACATGTCTCAGTGACCTCAAGCAGCGCGGCTAGTGTTCTGCCCGCGGCATCGGCCAGCGACTCACCAAGCGGTGGCGTCACACTCGGATCGCCGGAGTAGATCCTGTCGAACAACCTTCGCCGATCGTCATCAAGCTGTGAGTAGACCGTGCCCTCTAATGGTCCCAAACCCCGTTCAATAAGCCGCTCATCAAAGTGGATCGGACAGGCAAAATGGGCAGCGATCGGCGTGGCCGCCGCGACGGCGCGACCTGAAGGAGAAGAGATCACCCGCTCAATCTTCTCCTCGTCAAGCGCGCGGATCAGCGCCGCAATTTGTCTATGCCCGCGCGCGGTCACCGGGCTATCAAGGTGCCCCTGCAGGCGGTTAATGCAATTCCATTCGGTTTCACCGTGTCTTACGAGCAATATCTTCATTGACAGCATCGGGTTACGAGTTATCGGGCAACATTACCATCCGCAGAGAATAAAAAGAAAGCGATCCCGACCCAGCAGACCCCTGAGGCACGTTGCGTTAACGCCCAGACCACCGACAGCGTTTCACCCTGGACATTTCTCGCGTTCGGGTCGCAGCAGCGTGGATGGCAGCAAAAATGAAATAAGGATGATATGATCTGCGGCAAATAATGCCAGCGTTAACCTGAGGGCCTACTGAATGAATAATGAAATACCGCTAAAATATTATGACATCGCCGATGAGTACGCGACGGAATGCGCCAAGCCGGTCAGTGAATCTGAACGCGATCCTCTGGCGCACTATTTTCAGCTGCTGCTCACTCGTCTGATGAACAATGAGGAGATCAGCGAAGAGGCCCAGGCAGAAATGGCGCATGAAGCCGGTCTCCACCCGGATCGTATCGATGAAATCGCGATGTTCCTGAATCAATGGGGCAATGAGTAGTTCCGCCAGGCTCTTTGACCCGGATAAACAGGCGTGTTGTTACGCTGCTGCACGCCATTCCCCCTCGCATAGCCAAAATTTATCGTCCAGACTGAAACCAAAGGCGTGGTCTGCGCAGGCATTGTGCATTACACTGCTCGCTGCAAAAATTGAGTTAATACACGATTAAGTAGGTGGTAATGGCGATGAACGGAACAATCACAACCTGGTTTAAAGATAAAGGCTTTGGATTTATCAAAGATGAAAACGGCGATAACCGCTATTTTCATGTGATTAAGGTCGCCAATCCTGATCTGATTAAGAAAGATGCGGCGGTGACCTTCGAACCCACCACGAATAACAAGGGTTTGTCAGCTTATGCGGTGAAAGTGGTGCCGGAAAGCAAATACCTCTATATCGCTGGCGAGCGTCTGAAGCTTACGTCGATCAAGTCCTACCTGGTCTACAGCGAAGAAGTGCCTGCCGATACCCGCATTGATAAAGAAAATACGGTGCTGTCCGTGGGGATACTAATGAGCAGCATCAAGCCGAAATCAGACCTTAAGCCCGGAGAGATGCGCTCGCTGAAAAAACTGGCGATCACCACTTTTCAGGGAACGACATTGATCTTCTCAGAAGATGAGATTGACATTGATGCCACGGTGAAACTGCTTAAAGTCTGACCTGATTGTCATTGCCCCTGGCCAGCAGGCTGCTCTCTCCCTGCCCAGCCTGCTGGCCTGTCCCCCCCCTTCTCTCTCCCGACACTGCGACTGCATGGCGATATTGCGGTCATGCTGTGGCCTGCGTGCGATGCACATTTGGGGGGCAATGGGAGAACCTCGCCGAACGATCGGTCTGAGAAACCCTGTGCGTTGTCCTTGCGCAAGCCAGCGCCGGGCACAGCGTACGACGGGCGCGATGTTTCATCTGCCTAACGCCTTTATTGCGCAGACTTAAACTTTGGTTCTGGCAGAAGCGGCGGCGTTGAGTCTCCATAACGGAGCCAGTTGTCCCAGATATCATGTATCTGTAGCTCTATAAGGCCAATTTTTCGCATTGAACTCCTGATACCGCTTATCGTCCCCCCCGCGCTGTCCACCTCCGTTGAGGTGGTGGCTTTGTCTATCAAGGTGTCCCAGGCTTTGCTTTCATCATTAAACGCGGTGGTTAATTCCTGCAGGTGCTGCGGAGAATCTTTATTGTCCTGCTGGATTCGATTTAAAGCGCGGGTAAGGTACTTGTCTTTCACCCAACTGAGTTGTTTTAGTTGCGCGCCCATGCAGGCATTCATATCCAGGGTTGTCTCTTGTGGCATACCAAAACAGGCGATGGCGAAGGTTTCAACTCCCTCATTCAGGCTACTGCTGGGTTGATTCCGATCGTCGGCAGCATGAGAAACTATCGGCAGGTATAATGCTAAAGAAATAAAAGTCAGCCCTTTCATTTTCTAAGACCCATAAAGGCGATGAGCCATTCAGATTAGACCAACCCGCCGCGTTGGGGAAGAGCCCATATCCACCCGACTCAAACGGCCTGTTCCGCAGAGCCGGAACAGTCATACCGCGATTCTGGCATGTCTTCTTTTAGGTTAATCATGGTGGCGGATCAATGCATTAACGGTTGACGCTGAGACCGGCGGCGGCCCCGGGTGAATTCCTCGAGCTCGATGTTCAGAGCATAGGTGCCACCCGGGGCATAAGGCCCCGTCTCTGCGGCCTCGACAGTCAGAATCACCGCGGCGCATTCGCGCCATTCACCTCACACCGGTCATACATTCACCGCATCTTGCAAGATGGCCCGCTGGCGATCCAGGGTGAAAATGTGCCACTCCACCTGCCGGGTATGCAACACAAACAGGGCCGTGGCCAGTGTATTCTCCTCATCCGGATCTTGTGGCGATAAACGGTATATCGGCAGTGTCACATCCTGTTGATCGGATAATATTGCCAGGGCGCCGGCGGTATCCAGCGGCGATGGCGTATTTAACTCATTGATAAGGCGAGCCTGGCGTGAGGCGGAACTGTCGGTGATGACCTGCTGCACATCCCCGAGCGACTCGTGAATCAAATGGTTAGCATGGCCAAATGCGTCATCCAGCAAACGTACTGAACAACCGGACCCGGTTGCTTCAATGCTAAACAGACGACTATCCCCGCACTGTCCCAGGGTGTGATGGAACGCGCCTGAACGTGGCATTGTGGTTAACACGGCCATGGCCTCATCCAGCGTCCCGGCGTTCAGCGCAGCGCGTGCCAGGATTTGCCGCGGCATTCCGACGGGCCGATGCAGTGCGCGAATGTTGTTTACGGTATTCACGATCCCCCTGGCATTGACTGCAAAGGTATGACCACAAAGCGAGCCTGGGTAAGCAAAGCTGGAAAAGGCCATCCCCTCGGTGGGTGAAATACTGACCCACGCGCAATCGTCGCGTAACTGCGGGAAACCGTCTTCGTTGTGGGCGATCACGTGCTCTCCTGCCGTGTTCTCCCCCGCCACCGTGGTACAGCCATCGGATGTGGAGCGCACTAAATCGCCCCGGCAGTTCCAGGCGAAAACTTCGTCAACCGGCGCCTGTAAACCCGCCGCCATACCGGCCAACTCTTGCCAAATCAACGGAAACTGCTGCTCAACCAGCACTCGCATCGCCCGGGTTTGAGCACTGTCTTTCATACCGATGACCGTTTGCCACAGCGGAATATGTACCAGCTTTTGATGCCAGGCATCGCGGCCAAATTCGCCCAAACGTTGGCCCACGTCATACGCAGACCCACTAATTGTGATTTTTTTCATATTGTGATCATTCACTTCTGTTCAGGATACGTGTTGCAGGAATTCTTTCAGACGCGGATTACTGCTCGCGTTTAGCAACATATCAGGTGCGCCATCTTCGGCAATGGTTCCCCCATCAATAAAGATCAAGCGCGATGCCACGTCACGCGCAAAGCCAATTTCGTGTGTGACAATGACCATGGTCATCCCTTCATCGGCCAACGAGCGCATGACCTTTAACACTTCATGGCGCAATTCAGGGTCAAGCGCTGAAGTGGGCTCATCAAACAGCATCATTTTCGGCTTCACTGCCAGCGCGCGTGCAATCGCCACGCGCTGCTGTTGGCCACCGGATAACTCCGATGGATAGTGATTAGCTCGCTCCTTCAGACCGACACGTTCCAGCAACGCCAGCGCCTGTTCGCGTGCCGCCGCTTTACTCTGCTTACGCACCCGAATGGGGCCAAACATCACATTCTCCAGCGCGGTTAAATGCGGAAAGAGATGGAACTGCTGGAACACCATGCCCGCTTCACGGCGGATATCGCATTCGTTGGCATGCGGATCGGTAATATGCATCCCCGCGACCAGCAGCGTGCCAGAGGTAATCTCCTCCAGTTTATTGATGCAGCGCAGCAGCGTCGATTTACCCGATCCCGATGGCCCGATAATCACCACCACTTCTCCGGCTTCAATTTTCAAATTGATATCATGCAGCACGGGCGTCGTGCCGAAGCTTTTAGATACAGCGCTAAATTCAACCATGCTCATAAAATGTGGATCCTTTTCTCTAGTTGCTTCAGCAGAAAACTCAGGCACAACGTCACCATCAGATAAATCAACGCTACCGCCGTCCACACTTCCAGAGCGCGAAAGTTACCGGCAATAATTTCCTGCCCTTGTCGCGTCAACTCAGCCACACCGATGACAATGAACAACGAAGTATCTTTAATGCTGATAATCCATTGGTTACCCAGCGCTGGAATCATACGCCGTAACGCCAGAGGCATAATTACATGCCACACCGTGCTACGTTGCGATAATCCCATTGCCAGACTGGCTTCTTTAAATCCTTTATTGATGGATAAGATTGCACCACGCGTTATTTCGGCAATATAGGCACCGGAGTTGATCACAATCGTCGCAATCGCAGCGGTAACAGGATCGATACGCACAGGTAATATCATCGGCAGCGCGAAATAAATAAACATCACCTGTACCATAATAGGCGTACCGCGAATTAACTCAACAAACACTAACGACAGCGTTTTCGCGATACGACCACCAAAAGCCCGGCAGGTTCCTGCGAATAAACCAATAATAAACCCGCCCAACAAACCCGACAGTGAAATAATCAATGTCAGTTGCAATCCCTGCAGGAGCAATGGCAGGGACTGCCATATATAATGACTATCAAAATTCATAATAAAACCAGCTCAGATGGAGTATAGGCCGAATTGCTTCGGCCAGAGGACATTATTTCGGCTGTTTATCAAACCACTTCACATAAATTTTGGCGTAGGTACCATCTGCGCGTAATGCCTCAAGCGCGGCGTTTATCTTTGGCGTCAGACTGCTGTTTTTCTGCATCGCGAAGCCATACTGCTGCGGCAAAATACTATCGGTTTCCCCGGTGGATTTAACTTTACCACCGCCTGCCGTTTTCACGTAATAGAGCACGTTCGGCGAGTCATGAACCACGGCGTCGAGGTTCCCTGCCTGCAGATCGAGATAAGCATTATCGATATTCGGAAATTCAATATAGTTAGCTTTGTATTTCGATTTCATAAAGCTCGCGGCGGCGGTGCCTTGTTTAAGCCCCACTTTTTTTCCCGCCAGGTCGCTGAAGCGAGTGATGCTATTATCACCTTTCTTCACCGCGATTAACAAATCCGCGTTATAATATCCGTCGCTAAAATCGACAACCTGTTTTCGTGCATCGGTAATGGTAATTCCCGCCATTGCCACATCCAAATTACGCGATTGCAAGCCAGGGATTAACCCACTAAAATCCATGGGGCGTAAATCGTAGCTTATATTCATTTTTTTGGCAATGGCATCCCACAGGTCGATATCAAAGCCCACGTATTTATCACCTTGTTTAAATTCAAAGGGGACAAATGCCGTATCAACACCCACCGTTATTTTATCTTGGGCGGCGGCCAAAAAACTGGTGGAACATGCGACCAGTGCCAATGTAATTTTCAATTTGCTAATAAAAGTAGACATAATAATCCTCAACGTCGGTGAGAACGATATATAACAGAAAAGGTGTTGCGCCCACTGAGTGGCTAACAACAGGTGTGTGTATTCCATGACAAAATAAGCAAGCAACGAGGAGTGAAAAAACACTCCTGTTTACCGGTCAATTATTTAAGCGGGAATAATCTCATCCCCGGTATCGGGTACCGGCGTCTGCGCGCCGTTCATAATCATAGAAAGTAAACTGTAATAGCCATTAATTCCCATCAAATCGACCACGCCCTTTTCTCCCCAAAGCGCGATGGCGTCTTGCCAGGTATCATCGCGGATGCTTTTCTCCTGGTGCAGTTGCTGGCAAAAGTGATAAACCACCCACTCATCCGATTGTAAATCCACCGGCAGACGGCCTTCATTAATCGCCTGTACCGCTGCGGCTGAAATTCCTTTCTCACGGGCAATAGGCGCATGAATCGCCCATTCTACCGGCTGGGACCAATGGCGTGCGGTCATGAGAATGGCCAGCTCAGACAACCGTTGCCCGAGGGCGCTGCGATAGCGCAGGTACTCCCCCATGCGCTGTGCATGAGCCATCAGTTCAGGGCTGCGCAGCAGCGGTTCAAAGGGCGGTAACAGCGCGCCACGGGGGCCGTTGATGATCTCCTCCGCCAGCGGGCGCTGATATTCATCCCACTCCTCTTCGGCCAACGGCGGTAAGCGATTAATCATACTCGCCTCGCTAACTTGTTCGTTTCTTCGCGAATAACCTGGTGCAGCGTGTCTACCACAAAATCCAGTTGCGGCGGCGTAATGATAAACGGCGGAGCTATCAGGATATGATCGCCATATTGACCATCGATGGTTCCTCCCATCGGGTAGACCATCAAACCACGGGACATACAGTTGGCCTTGATTGCCGCATGCAACTTGAATGCAGGATCGAACGGAGTTTTGTCCCCTTTATCATGGACCAACTCAACGCCAGCAAACAGGCCGCGTCCGCGAGTGTCGCCGACATGCGGTAGTTCACCCAGCACATCCCGCAGCGCATTGTGTAAGTAATGACCTTGTTGCTTCACCGCTTCCAGCAGGTGGTCACGCTCGATAACCTGCTGGACCGCCAATGCGGCAGCGGCGGCAGTGGCATGACAGATGTAGGTATGTCCATGCTGGAACAGACCGCTACCGGCCTGAAGTGCGGCCACAATCTTCTCGCTGGCCAGCACGGCACCGATCGGCTGATATCCGCCCCCCAGCCCTTTGGCGATAGTCACCAGATCCGGGACAACGTCATCTTGCTCGAAGGCGTGTAGCGTGCCGGTACGCCCCATACCGCACATCACTTCATCGGCAATATACAAAATGCCGTATTTATCGCACAGTTGACGCACGCCGCGCAGATAACCCGGGGTCGGCGGCGTCGCGCCGGTTGTTGCGCCGACTACCGTTTCTGCGCAGAAACCGATAATGGTTTCCGGGCCGGCCTCAATCATTGCCTGCTCCAGCTCCAGCAGTAAACGATCGGTATATTGCTGCTGGCTCTCATCCACACGACGGTCGCGGTATTCATTACAGGCGGCGACACGAATCACATCAATTAGCAGCGGCGCGAATTGACGGCGACGCCATTCATTTCCTCCTACAGCTAATGCTCCCAACGTATTGCCATGGTAGCTCTGCTTGCGGGCCATAAATTTGGTGCGTTGCGGCTGACCGATTTCGACAAAATACTGGCGCGCCAGTTTTAACGCGGTTTCCACCGCTTCAGATCCCCCGGAGACAAAATAGGCGTAATTAAGGTCGCCCGGTGCCTGACGAGTCAACTGCTCCGCCAACTGCTCAACGGTATCACTGGTAAAGAAACCGGTGTGCGCATAGGCCAGTTGATCGATTTGACGATGCAAGGCCGCCAGCACATCGGGATGCCCATGCCCAAGACATGAGACGGCGGCGCCGCCACAGGCATCAAGATAACGTTTGCCACTGGTATCGGTGATGTAAACACCTTGCGCGCTCGCCGCGACGGCGGGGGTGTGGCGTAAGCTGCGATGAATGATCTGACTCATGCTCTGTTCCTGCTCCTGAAAACGCTCTCGCGTACTATGAGGATTATCTTGCAGGATTCATTTGGATCACGTCAACGCAATTATGATTCATATGTATTTAATTTTCTTATTACAGAGACAAGTGATTCATTTATCCGGGTTTGCCTGGGACCACATACGCGCCGGAGTCGATCAGATAGCGCTCGGCGCTCTCAATTTTGCTGACCGCCTCGTTGCCATGACGCGCCACCAGCATCGCCAACAGGCATTCCGCCAGTCCCATACCGGAGACGACAGACGGGAAAAACGAGGGGCTATCGATCGAAAACAGCAATGTACACTCTGCCGCCTGAGCTAAAGGAGAAACCGGTGAGTCGGTGATGGCGATAATGTGGGCGCCAGCCCGCTGCGCCGCATGCAGGACATCCAGGGACTCTCGTGAATAGGGGGCAAAACTGGTGAGCAGCACACAATCGCGAGCGGTTAGTTCACGGGTAAACACTTCAATGTTGCTGGCCAGACCATCAATCAATGACACCTGACGGTTGAATAAGCGGTAGACGTAATACAGTGACCAGGCTATCGGGAAGCTGGCGCGAAACCCGCAGATATAGACGTTCTCCGCCTCATCCAGCAGCGTGACGGCTCGCGGCATCGCTTGCTGATTTTCATTCCCGGTAAAAGCTAAATTGGTCTGATGTGCCTGAAAGACTTCTTCATACAGCTTCGACTGTGTATCTTTGGCAACGAGTTTTTTTGCTTTGGATACATATGTATCATTCCGCAAGCCGAGATCGTCAATAAAAGCATCTTTCAGCTCTCCCCAGCCGCTAAATCCGAGACGCTGCGCCAGGCGCAGCAGCGTGGCGGGCTTCACCCCGGCTTGCGCCGCGAACGCTCGCATGGATTGCACAACCAGTATATTCACGTTTTGCAGACAGAACTCCGCCGCCCGCTGTAACTCAGGTGAAAGTGTACTGAACTGACAGACAATATTTTCTTGTGGATTCATCATGTTGGTCACCGGATTTCAGAAGCAAACATCTAAACACATTTGTGATTGAGACTCTACACTCCGGGTCAGCTGTTGCAACTCACCCGCTTAGCCTGAGGTCCATGCCCTGACCACCGGCCATCCACAGTAACCGCAGAGGGCATCAGCCACGCTTCCGAAGAGGACTCACCAGCGACCATGAAGATACCTCATGTTGTAATGAAATTATGTCGCTTTCACTCATCCAGCGACTCTGGCATAAAATATGTTTATTAATCAGAGACAATATGATGATTACTGAACGACATAACCAGACAAAAAGAAAGGATATTCTGGAGTTCACGGAATAAATTCAGTTTTCATATCAGAACTTAGGGTGCACCATCGCAATGAATAAAAATTTTACATTTTCTATTAAACGTAGTTGTTTTGACACGCATTATAACCCTGCTGAAAATACGCGAATTACGACCAACTTCGCAAATTTGGCCAGAGGGGAAAACCGCGAGGAGAACTTGCGTAACACGCTGACGATGATTGACAACCGTTTTAATTCGCTGGCGTACTGGGATAACCCAAAAGGCGATCGTTATTCTGTTGCACTGGAAATTATTTCTGTTGATATGGCAGTCAATGATCAGGATCGCAGTGGCAGCTTCCCGGTGATTGAGATATTAAAAACGAACATTATTGATAAAGAAACGCAAGAACGTATTGACGGCATCGCCGGGAATAATTTTTCTTCTTACGTACGCGATTATGATTTCAGCGTGCGACTGTTAGAGCATAACAAACAGCCATCCGAATTTAGCATCCCGGATGGCTTTGGCGATTTACATGGGAATATCTTTAAACATTTCGTTAATTCAGATGAATACCAGCAAAATTTTAACAAGCCACCGGTCATCTGCCTTAGCGTATCGAGCAAGGACAGCTATCAGCGAACCGGAAATCAGCATCCGATATTGGGTATCGAATATCAGCAAAATGGCTCATCACTGACTGAACAATATTTCGCAAAGATGGGGTTAAAGGTTCGCTATTTTATGCCGCAGAATAGCGTTGCGCCGTTAGCATTTTATTTTTCTGGTAATTTGCTTAGTGATTACACTAATCTTGAGCTTATTAGTACCATCAGTACGATGGAGACGTTCCAGAAGATTTACCGGCCTGAAATTTACAATGCCAATGCTGCCGCAGGGCAATATTATCAACCGAATCTGAATCACCAGGATCATTCATTAACCAAAATTGTTTATGATCGGCAAGAACGAAGTCAGCTGGCGATTGAACAAGGAAAATTTACTGAAGAGAATTTCATCAAGCCTTACCAGAATATTCTTGAGAAATGGTCTGCTGGCTACGTACTTTAATTCACCGAACATACAAGGCTCTCTATTATGAAGAAATTATTACCCACTTCGACGGCTGGCAGCTTACCAAAACCTTCCTGGCTGGCCGAGCCTGAGAAACTGTGGTCTCCCTGGAAATTACATAACGAAGAATTAATTGAGGGGAAAAAAGATGCGCTGAGCTTGTCACTGTACGATCAGCTACGTGCAGGAATTGACATTGTCAGCGATGGTGAGCAAACGCGCCAACACTTTGTCACCACCTTTATTGAGCACCTCAGCGGCGTGGATTTTGAGAAACGCGAAGTGGTGAAAATTCGCAATCGCTATGAGGCGAGCGTGCCGACGGTCGTGGGTGAAGTGGCGCGTCAGAAACCCGTTTTCGTTGAAGATGCCCGGTTTTTACGTCAGCTGACCAGACAACCTATTAAATGGGCCCTGCCAGGGCCGATGACGATGATCGATACCCTCTATGATAACCACTATAAAAGCCGTGAGAAGCTGGCCTGGGAATTTGCCAAAATTCTCAATCAGGAGGCTAAAGAATTAGAAGCAGCGGGTGTCGATATTATCCAGTTTGATGAACCGGCATTTAATGTCTTTTTTGATGAGGTGAATGACTGGGGGATCGCCGCGCTAGAAAGAGCCATTGAAGGACTAAAATGTGAAACGGCCGTGCATATCTGCTATGGATATGGCATCAAAGCCAATACCGACTGGAAAAAAACGCTGGGGTCAGAGTGGCGTCAGTATGAAGAGGCATTCCCAAGGCTAAAAACATCAAATATCGATATCATCTCGCTGGAGTGCCATAACTCGCATGTCCCCATGGATCTGCTTGAGCTGATTCGCGGTAAAAAAGTGATGGTGGGAGCGATTGACGTGGCAACCAATGCTATTGAGACCCCGGAAGAGGTCGCCGGTACGTTACGCAAAGCGCTTGAATTCGTCGATGCCGATAAACTTTATCCTTCGACCAACTGCGGTATGGCCCCTCTGTCTCGTCAGGTCGCCAGAGGCAAGCTCAATGCGTTAAGTGCAGGTGCAGAAATCGTCCGTCGGGAGCTCCTGGCGAAATAACGCTGGCGGCGTGAGCGCGCTATACGAAAAGTCCGGGTCAGGCATCGGGAGCACTATCCCCCCTGGCCGGACCGAACAGCGCGCAATACGGCCAGACTCTGGGTAAGCACAGAACCTAAAGTCTAAGGAGCCGTGCTTTCATCTCTCTTTAACCGCCATGAAGCCCAGCGAAATAAGTAACTTTTCACTGCCTCCGTGAGCGTTAATCGGATAATGTCTTGCTCATATTGATTCCCGTCACCCAAAAGCCGATGGACTGATAGACGTGACGGGCTCGGGCGTTATCTCCGGCAACGCGAAGTCGAATCTGCTCAACCCCCTGCTCGCGCATCTTTCGCTCAAAAGCGCGTAGCGCCTGCGTGCCAAGCCCCTGCCCCTGGCAGGCATTGAAAATATAAAAATCAAAGATGAACACGGTTCGCGTGGTGATATCGGGTTTGTACCAGAGGTAGCCGACGTGCCTGTCGTGATTGTCGGATTGAGTCAAGAGACACAGCAGAACCTGCCCGGGTGTATTCACCCCCTCAGGAAGATCTTCCGCGATTTCGCGCTTCGCTTTTGCCAGTGAATCCTCTGCGGAAAGCCGATAGTTGGCGGCAATTTCACGCGCATAATCCGCAATAAAGTATTCCAGATATGCTGGGTATTCTTCTTGGCGCATGGGGCGGAACATCATCATTCATTGATCCTTTGAGGGGGGCATTTCTCGCAGCGAGGCCATGCATTCCCCCTTTCACTAACGTGGCCATTCGTGGCAAGACATTACGAACGGCAAGATGGGCTACCACATTAAATCATCAGGCACTTTAAAATCAGCGTACGGATCGTCTTCGTCCTGCTCTTCCTGGCTGAGCGCACTGTGTAACACTATGCTGTCCGCATCGCGCTGGGCAATTTTATCCGCTACGTTGGCGGGGATAATCGCGTATACGCTCTCGCCGCTGCTGTCTGGCGCCAAACGCGCGATCGCGAGACGGCCACTAATCAGTTGAGACTGAACCAGCTTATCGACAAAAATCTTTTTTATAAGGTTGTTGTCGGTAAAGTTAAAGCCAATGTCCCCTTTTGCCGGAACAATTCGGTTCATTTCAATAAGCTGTTTCACCTGAGCTTTATATTCTTTGGCTAAAGCAGCTTGCTTTTGCTGTTCGCCGAGCAGCTTATCGCGCTCGAGTTGCGCTTTTTTGTTTTCTTCCACCGCCTCTCGCGCTTCACGTGCCTGAACCCGTGATTTTTTGGCCGTTCTTTGCACTTTAGCGACCTTTTTGCTGGTCACTAATCCGGCTTTCAGCATCTGCTCTTGTAAGGTGAGTTTTGTCATTGCGTCTCTAACCCCGTTGAGAAATTTCTGCGATTATAACGGGAATGTTGGCGGCTGTACCAGGATTGCATTGCCGGAAGGCTGCCGGGTTTACGGACGAAGCCCCTTATCTGTCGAGGGAACCATGCCGACTATGAGCGAAATATTGCAAACCGCCATAGTATTTCCGCATTATGACTATAAATCATCGGGCTTTACTGAATTTAAAAATAGTCAACTGTGGAATAAAGCTAATTAAAAGGCGGGTTTTCGCAACGGATATAAATTAAACGATAATTTAGTTTAACTAAACAAAAAAGAGAACACCCGTCGCGGTTCCCTCTTCTGAAGGCAGCTCAGGCGGGGTATTCATTTTGGTCAGCTGCCGCAGTGGCCGAGATCCAGTCCCGAAACCGTCTGCCTATGCGCTGTAAAAGGGCCGATTCATCATACACCAGGTAGTATGCTATCGCTGAATCAATGGCCGTCCGTAGCGGGTTAATCAGCGTCCCGTTGTTCAGTTCTTCCCGGATAAGCGCACTGCGGATAAGAGCGATACCTTTCCCTGCCAGCGCAGCCTCCAGGACGCCATTCGAATCGACGAAAACGGGACCTTTTTCAGTATCGGCGCCCGTCATGCCCACCGCATTAAACCAGACAGCCCAGTCCATTCGGTGTTCATCATGCAGCAACGTATAGCGGGTGATATCAAACGGTGAAGAGAGAGGTTGCTCCTGAGAGATAAGACGTGGGCTGCAGACGGGCCTTAGTCGGTCATTCAGAAGACATTCCGATTCCAGACCGGGATATTGGCCAGTGCCGTGTCTGACAGCAAAGTCGATCCCTTCTGACAATAAATCAACCCGCCGGTTAGTGGTGCTGATTTGCACCTCCACCCCGGGATTTTCCTTTTCAAATCCCGGTAGCCGTGGCAGCAACCACTGGATCGCAAAACCACTGGTGCAGCTGATGGTAATTTTATTCGGTTTTCCTTCATTCATCAGCCGCTGCGTCGCCTCTGCTATCTGACGGAAGGCCGGGCGGATTGCCCGCAGGTAGATCCGGGCTTCATCGGTCAGTTCAAGGCGTCGTGGGCTCCGGATAAAAAGGCGCATGCGGGTCATGTCTTCCAGTTTTGCAATCTGCTGACTGACCGCACTGGAAGTGACACACAGCTCTTCGGCCGCTTTTTTCATACTTAAATGCCTGGCGGCCGACTCAAAGCACATAAGTGCATGTAAAGGGGGAAGTTTCATAATCAGCCTAAGCCTATGCATTAGTTAAACTAAATGATACAAGAAAAACTTGTTTGTGTGTTTGCTGACATGCCCTTAAAGTTTTTTACATGTTTAAATTTTATTAAACCGGATAATGTATACAACATTTTTCTTTTAATAAAAAGAGGTGTCAAAATGCGTGCAGCCGACTACATTCGGTTATTACTTCTTGCTGCTATTTGGGGAGCAAGTTTTTTGTTCATGCGAATTGCCGCACCTGAATTTGGGGCGATGAACACGGCTTTCTTACGTGTCTTTTTTGGTTTTAGCGGACTTGCAGTTATTTTGTTGACGCTTAAATCTTCATTTAGTTTTGAAGGCAAGTTCAAGGTATCTCTTATTTTAGGAGTAATTAATTCAGGATTGCCATTCTTGATGTATTGTCTTGCAGCCAGATGGTTACCCGCCGGATATTCAGCAATTCTCAATGCAACGACGCCATTAATGGGAGCATTGACTGGATTTACTTTCTTTAGTGAAAAACTGACACCACGAAAATGGGGAGGTGTGTTGCTTGGTCTGGTCGGGATTATGGTCATCACCGCCGTCGGAGAATCCCGTTCGGCAAATGAAACTACTGCCGGTGTGATGGCATGTCTTGTGGCTACGGCATGCTATGGTATAGCCGGTTTTCTGACCCGTCGCTGGATCTCAAATAAGGGCGGTCTGGATCCAAAGATCGTCGCCTTCGGCAGCCAGATTGGCGCGACTTTATTTTTACTGCCTTTTTTTATCTGGAGCACCACCACCGGGCCGTCCATTAACTGGCTGCAGGGTGATGCATGGGCGAGCGTACTTGCCGTGGGGATAGTTTGTACCGCTTTTGCTTATATTCTCTATTTCCGCCTGATCGCTGATATTGGTCCGCTGCGTTCACTGACGGTCACCTTTTTGATCCCACCCTTTGCGATACTGTGGGGCTATCTGGCGCTGGGTGAGACCATTGATGAAGGGTTTATTATCGGTGCGTTAATTGTGTGTGTTTCTGTGTGGCTGGTTGTCGGTCCGGAAAAAATTCCGGCAGGTATAAAAAGCGGAGCAGCAAAATAAAACGCTGACTGGCGGCTGGGCATAGATTGTTCAAGCGGTGCAGAAACAGCTGACCATATTTGTTGTCCCGGTTATCGCCGTCTAAGGTTGATGCCATAGCGTCATTCTTGTCAGCAGCAGAATCTACAGATCCGTCTTTCCCTGCGGGTCTGTCAGCCGACAGCACAGCTGAAAATTGAGAATACTAATGTCTGATTATCGTTGTCCAGTCAGCCAGCTGGCGGAGTAATGCGCCACAGGTGTCCCTGTCTGAGCCCCCCTTCTTACCATCCAGGCCAGTAAACCACCGTTAATGAAGCAAAAAATATTCACAGCTTTAGCGCATTAACGTCAGGCAATCATGGTTACTGGCTATGCCCACTGACCACTACCTTATTTCGTCCTTGTCGTTTAGCTTGATATAGCGCTGAATCAGCTTCCATGAGGAGTCGCTCGTAGTCACTATCATAATCTTTTAGCCCTGCAACACCTATCGAGACCGTAAGATGTCCGGCTTCAGGGAACTCTGTCCCCGATATGACCTGGCGGATCCGCTCTGCAATCGCAGCAGATCCGGCGAGAGTCGTTTCTGACAAAAGAATAACGAACTCCTCTCCCCCGAAGCGGCTGATGACATCCTCTTTTCGGCACGTAAGTCTTAATAGATCCGCGGTATGAACCAGCACGGCATCCCCCACATTGTGCCCGAAACTATCGTTAATGGTTTTAAAATGATCGATATCGACTGCGATCGCACACTGATTTTTAAGGTTCTTGATATACGTTAATCGCTCATAGAATCCACGCCGGTTATACAAACCAGTCAACGGATCTGTCATAGCCTCATCACTGAGCGCGGCAAATTGTGCAGAGACTAAGCGAAAACGTTTTTCCATTGCATCTCTGAGTAAATAAGCTTCCTGGTACCAGGCCCTGATGGCAGAGAGTTTCTCCGGGGATGCGAGACTATCATTAGCCTGAACCAACCGGGCAAGCTGCGCCAGCGGTTTTGCTATACGTGACGAAAGAAAAGCCACCCCCACAGTAATAAAGAACAGTATACCCAGCACCAGCCCGGAAATTTTCTTCGCAGTATTGAACAACATACTGGTGACAACCTCTGACGGCGTTGACACGATAATATTCCAGTTGGATGTCTTAAGACCCGCATAGCCAACCAGACAATTTCGTCCTACAAAAGAACCGGTTAAGTTGTTGCCCATATACATTTTCAGTTGGGGAGACAGATTGATGGGCGATCTTGTCTGCGTGGCAACAGTATTGAATATAACTTTGCCATCGCGATCGGCAATAGTTATCGATACATTATCTTTATAAAAGTGCAGGCTAATAATATCACTGAGCATGCTGTGTTTTTTTAGATAAATGCTGCCACCGAGATACCCCAGATAATGGCCATCGGCCGAACTGAGTGGATGCGAAAGCATTATCATCTCATTTCCGGCAACCGACGTGAATGGACCAGAAATCAGTGGTTTTTGAACAGCCAGAGCATTTTGGCTGGCTTCGGAATGCACTCTGACCCCTGTCAGGGCAGGTAAGTACGGTGAAGTAGCAATAATCATAGCCTTAGCGTCAACAACGCCAACAGAGTTAAAGACTTCGGATCTGCGCCGCATACGTTCTACCTCATACCTGGCCACAGATGCATCTGTGCTATGCAACTCTGAAGCTGTCCAGGCTAATTCACGTTGAGCCATGGTCAGATATCGGTCCGTCGTATCCGCAATTTTCATCGCGTAAGCCAGGTTGTTCTCAAGGAGAGAGTCTTCTATTTCTTTCTTTTGAAAGAAATAGATCCCACCAAGGAGAGAAAGAGTTGTCAGGGTAACGCCCCCCGAATAGAGAGCAATAAGCAGGGAAAGGAGAAACGGTTTTTTTTGAAACATTTTTCACCTGTATTTCAGAACACCCTGGCGAGCTGCCGTCAATTTCCCGTCAGGAAAGTTATCTTACGGAGCTGGCGCAACCCTCTATGGACTTCCCTTCTGACAGGAATTTCATTTCTACTGTTTTGACGTCCTGTACAACATTCATATGTTCATGTGGGGATGATAGCAAATACCTGAGCAGGTATTTCAGTCGTTCTGTTTTCTTTCGCGAGCTTTTTGATATTTGCGCTTTCCTGGGCATCAACCGGTGCTCCGCCGGTATCATATTTTTCGTCGGTTTTCCCGGGTTAATAAACTCCAGCGTCACGGCATACTGCCAGGGTCAGTCACAATGACGCCTGCACACTGCCCCCACTGAGCCTGAATATACCATATGAGGTGGCGAAGAGAATTGATGCACAGGGTAATCAGCAATAGTAAAAAAATATCCATTTTTACAACTCCGTGAGGCGTAGGGGAGCAGAAGTTCAGCTTTAAGGATCCAGGCCGGAAATGATAAGGCCTGCGGCAAAACACATGACCCCCCCGACACTGCTGGCCGCAACGATCGATATCACCCCCATTCCGGCGGCTACACCGATGATCCCGGCCATAGCTTGACGCAAGTTATAGTTCAGTGTAGTCGTCAGGGTGAACAGAACGCCCGGCCCGGGGCTGGCGATGGTCAGGCTGGCGATAAGAATATAAAAAGCGATCTGTGGCATGTGCATGAAAATATTTCCTGTCAGGAAAAGGAACGCCGCTACACCCCGGTAAAATTTTGTCCCGGTCTCGTTGGTCGGTCAAAAAGGTACTGCCTGACAGGAGCTCACTCGCGCAGTAGATTGCCCGCAGGCGCCAGGTCATCTTTTTCAGAGCGATTCATGATAAAAACACGATAATCAATAAACTGAAATTTACTCTATAGTAACACTTTATTTTTGTCACCATTTTTATAAAAACATTAAATATCAAACAATTAAAACAAATATAATTCATACCTTTCACTAACTGATTGTATTTTCACCATCAAAAGTGACGATGATGTCTATTTTAAGGCCAGTATGATAAATGCCCCGGACTTCACGCTTGTATTTTATGTTATAAATTTTCACACCTTCAGAAAAAATTACTGCATTGAAGCCTAAAATAGCGTTACGGCAGGAGGATATTCTGATTTTTTCTCTTCGACCTGCGTAGTAACGATCGTGCTATCGATCAGAACGCAGTAATGAGGGTATCGTTTTGCTGGCGCCGATCTGAGAACCGCGCTCAAGATGTCCGTAACCATCCGCCCTGGTTGGGGCTTAAGTGCGGTGGAGCACGCCATGACGTCCAGCCCTGTTTTGCCATACTCATTCATACTGAACATGCAGGCGTAAAAATTCAGGCTTTGCGGGCTGGATGCCATGGCAAGGATAATGGCCGGCAAACGGGGTGGCTTCGGATTGAAGTTATTACTGCTGAACTTTATGGTAGGAGCGCCGCGAGCTCTCAATGACGTTTTAATTTAAAAATCACATCAGTAAACACTTTATCTATTTCATCATTAATAATAACCACAGATAATTAAATTTATTGCACCAGAGAATGATAAATTTGCTTCCGTACGGTGCAGCAGCGTCCTGAATAACGGCTCAAATCCGCTTTTTTTATGGCATCCTTTTTGCTTTATTTAGTGCTCAGGCAATGGAGAAACCATAAATAGAGCGTTCTGCTTGAACGGATGACAGAGGGAATATTAAATGATGGACTCAGAAACCTTTCGCGGTGAGAAAGTCCCACTCCTTAAACCGTTATTTGACCCGCGGCTGTTGACTCTTCCCTGTCCACTCCTTGAGAGTTATCCGCAGGAGCAGTCGTTTGATTACGGCGAGTTTTACTGCCCGTTCATGAGAGAGATCGGT
>NZ_JBCNNS010000045.1:0-29188 GCF_039594335.1 Raoultella sp. | reverse complement strand
TAGGTAATACTCTTGCTGACTACACGTCCAGCAGCAGACGTGTCGGGTCTTCCAGCAGCTCTTTGATAGCGACCAGGAAGCCTACCGATTCACGCCCATCGATCAGACGGTGGTCGTAAGAGAGCGCCAGATACATCATCGGCAGAATTTCGACCTTGCCATTAACCGCCATCGGGCGATCTTTAATGGCATGCATACCCAGAATAGCGCTCTGCGGTGGGTTGATGATTGGCGTGGACATCAGAGAACCGAATACGCCGCCGTTGGTAATGGTGAAGTTACCGCCGGTCAGGTCATCTACGGTCAGCTTGCCGTCACGGCCTTTCACTGCCAGCTCTTTAATATTCTTTTCGATTTCCGCCATGCCCAGCAGATCAACATCACGCAGAACCGGCGTCACCAGACCACGAGGCGTAGAGACCGCCATGCTGACGTCGAAGTAGTTGTGATAAACCACGTCATCGCCATCGATGGAAGCGTTCACTTCCGGATAGCGTTTCAGCGCTTCAACCACCGCTTTCACGTAGAAGGACATAAAGCCCAGACGAATACCGTGACGTTTTTCGAAGGCATCGCCGTACTGCTTACGCAGATCCATAATCGGCTTCATGTTGACTTCGTTGAAGGTCGTCAGCATGGCGGTAGAGTTCTTCGCTTCCAGCAGACGCTCGGCAACGCGTTTACGCAGGCGAGTCATCGGAACACGTTTTTCAGAACGGTGGCCCAGTTGCGCGGCCGGCGCTGCTGCAGCGGCAGGCGCTTTAGCTTCGGTTTTAGCCGGTGCCGCCGCCAGATATTTCTCAACATCTTCACGGGTCAGGCGGCCGCCGACACCGGTACCTTTGATAGCAGCAGCATCGAGACTGTGTTCAGCCAGCAGACGGCGAATCGCCGGGCTGAGGGCATCGTTGCTCTGCTCTTCCAGAGACGCCTGCTGACGTTGAGCCGGGGTGGACTCTTTGGCGTCGGCTTTTGCCGCAGACTCTTTGCCCGCGCTGTTGCCTTCACGCAGGCGACCGAGGATCTGACGAGAAAGTACGGTTGCGCCTTCATCTTCAATCACTGCATCCAGAATGCCGTCCGCTGAAGCCGGTACTTCCAGTACCACTTTGTCAGTTTCGATTTCTACCAGTACTTCGTCACGAACAACCGTATCGCCCGGTTTTTTATGCCAGGTTGCAACCGTTGCGTCAGCTACGGACTCAGGCAGGTCGGGAACCAGAATATCTACGCTACTCATTATGTATCCTTTAATTAATCGACGTTCAGCGCGTCATTGACCAGATCTTGTTGCTGTTTCTGGTGAACGGACAGGTATCCTACCGCCGGAGAGGCGGAGGCCGGGCGGCCTGCATAACGCAGAGAGGCCCCAAACGGAATCACTTCGCGGAAGTGATGCTGGCTGCAGTACCACGCGCCCTGGTTGAGCGGTTCTTCCTGACACCAGACAAAGTCATGCACGTGAGCGTAAGGCTTCAGCGCCTCCTGTACCGCCTGATGCGGGAACGGATAGAGCTGCTCTATGCGCACAATAGCGACATCTTTTTGCTCGTTTTTACGGCGTTGTTCCAGCAGATCGTAATAAACCTTACCAGAGCACAGGACAACACGCTTCACCGCTTTCGGGTCGAGATCATCAATTTCACCGATGGCTGGCAGGAAGGTGCCGTTCGCCAGTTCGTCCAGGCTGGAGACCGCCAGCGGATGGCGCAGCAGAGACTTTGGCGACATCACGACCAGCGGGCGACGCATACCGCGCAACGCCTGACGACGCAGCATGTGGTAAACCTGAGCCGGAGTTGATGGCACGCAAACCTGCATATTCTGTTCAGCACACAGCTGCAGATAGCGTTCCAGACGCGCGGAGGAGTGCTCCGGGCCCTGGCCTTCATAGCCGTGCGGCAGCAGCATCACCAGGCCGCACATACGGCCCCACTTCTGCTCGCCGGAGCTGATGAACTGGTCGATCACTACCTGGGCACCGTTAGCAAAGTCGCCAAACTGCGCTTCCCAGATAGTCAGGGTGCGCGGTTCCGCAGTGGCGTAGCCGTATTCGAACGCCAGCACCGCTTCTTCAGAAAGCACGGAATCCCAGACTTTGAAATGCTCCTGGCCGTTATGCACATGCTGCAGCGGGGTGTAGGTCGAACCGTTCACCTGGTTATGGATCACAGAATGGCGGTGGAAGAACGTACCGCGACCGGAGTCTTCACCGGACAGACGAATCGGAATACCTTCATCAACCAGCGTGGCGTAAGCCAGGTTTTCCGCCGCACCCCAGTCGAACAGCTTCTTACCGGCAGCCATTGCCTGGCGATCGCCATAAATCTTCGCCACACGAGATTGCATTTCAATGCCGTCCGGCACGGTACTGATGCGTTTAGCCAGCTCCTGCAGACGTTTCATCTCGACTTTACTCGGGTAGCTCTCATCCCACTCGTGGTTGAGGTACGGCGACCAGGTAAAGGAGTGCAGATTCATCGGACGCCATTCCTCAACCACGCATTCGCCAGCATCCAGCGCATCACGATAGAGGTTAACCAGTTCGGTCGCATCTTCCAGGGTCGACACTTTGTCCTGCTCAAGTTTGTCGGCGTAGATTTTGCGCGGGGTCGGATGTTTTTTGATTTTCTGATACATCAGCGGCTGCGTTGCGCTCGGCTCATCGGCTTCGTTATGGCCGTGACGGCGGTAGCACACCAGGTCGATGAAGACATCACGTTTAAAGGTATTACGGAAATCCAGCGCCAGGCGGGTGACGAAAGCAACGGCTTCCGGATCGTCCGCGTTCACGTGGAAGATCGGCGCCTGAACCATTTTGCCGATATCAGTGCAGTATGGCGTAGAGCGCGCATCCAGCGGGTTCGACGTGGTGAAGCCCACCTGGTTGTTGATAACGATACGTACGGTACCACCCACTTCATAGCCACGCGCCTTAGACATGTTCAGGGTTTCCTGAACCACGCCCTGGCCGGTTACTGCGGCGTCGCCGTGGATAGTAATCGGCAGCACTTTATTGCTGCTCGGTTCGTCGAGGCGATCGAGACGCGCGCGAACCGACCCGATAACCACCGGGCTGACGATTTCGAGGTGTGACGGGTTAAACGCCAGCGCGAGGTGCACCAGACCGCCTTCGGTTTCCATGTCGGAAGAGAAGCCCATATGGTACTTCACGTCACCGGTGCCGAGATGTTCTTTATGCTTGCCCGCGAACTCGTCGAACAGGTCCTGCGGTTTTTTACCCAGAACGTTAACCAGCACGTTCAGACGACCGCGGTGCGCCATGCCGAGCACCACTTCACGGGTGCCGCTTTTGCCTGCATGACGGATCATCTCTTTGAGCATCGGGATCAGCGCATCGCCACCTTCCAGCGAGAAGCGTTTGGCACCCGGGAATTTCGCGCCGAGGTAACGTTCCAGGCCTTCGGCTGCTGTCAGCTCGGTCAGGAAACGTTTCTTCTCGTCAGCGCTAAAGCTGGCTTTCCCTGCTACCGACTCAATACGCTGTTGAATCCAGCGTTTTTCTTCGGTAGAAGTGATGTGCATGTATTCCGCGCCGATAGCGCCGCAGTAGGTTTGTTTGAGCGCAGCAATCAGCTCGCCCAGTTTCATCGTATCTTTGCCGATAGCGAATGAACCTACGTTATAGCTTTCCTGGAAATCGGCCTCGGTCAGATCGTGGTATGCAGGATCGAGATCCGCCACTCTCTCTTGCTTCCACAGTCCCAGCGGGTCGAGATTCGCATGCTGGTGACCACGGAAGCGATATGCGTTGATGAGCTGCAGGACTTTAACCTGCTTCACATTGGTATCAGGGTCGGAAATCGAAGAAGTGTAACGTGAGGCATCCTTCGCCAGTCGACGGAAATAATCACGTGTTTTCGAATGAAATTGATCCGGTTTGACTCCGGTGCCAGGTAACTGCTGGAACATAGAACGCCAATTGGCGTCAACAGAGTCAGGATCGGTTAAGAAGTCTTCATAGAGCTGTTCTATCCAGCTCTGGTTCGAACCAGAGAGGTAAGAAGAGTCCAGCCAGGCTTTCATTGCGCCGTTCTGCATCGTGATCCCTTAAGCATTTATATGCTTATTTCGCCGTAGAAACTACCACGCACAGCAATTGTACGTGCCGGGGTTCACTCTTTACGGACGAGTTGTGGCTTCTGCGTCCGCGAAGGAACCTTTAAAAACTGCCATTAATCTTCGGTGTTCAGGCTGCGCTTGCGTTGGCTGCCTTCGCTTACCCTGGTTGCTCCCGGGGATGTGCTCAGTTGCCGCCTTACTACGCTCTGAACGCCTTGATTACTGGTACATCTTGTGGCGGTTTTTAAAGATTTCCTACTCTATCTATATCTATTCCCCGGTAACGCGAACGCTCGCCGGGGCTACTGCTTATGGTAGCCCGGATAAGCGATAGCGCCATCCGGGACAGACCTTTTTACTTAGGCACTGCGCTGCAGCAGCATCGACTTAATATGGCCGATGGCGCGCGTCGGGTTAAGCCCTTTCGGACATACACTGACGCAGTTCATGATGCTGTGACAGCGGAATACGCTGAAAGCATCGCTCAGCCCTTCAAGGCGATCGCTGGTTTCGGTATCGCGGCTATCGATCAGGAAGCGATACGCGGCCAGCAGGCCAGCCGGGCCGATAAACTTGTCCGGGTTCCACCAGAACGACGGGCAAGAGGTTGAACAACATGCGCAAAGAATACACTCATACAGACCATCGAGTTTCTCACGCTGCTCTGGGGACTGCAGGTGCTCACGAGCAGGAGGATTTTGCCCATTATTCAACAAGTAAGGCTTAATCTTCTCATATTGTGCATAGAATTGCCCCATGTCTACCACCAAATCGCGGATAACCGGCAAACCAGGCAGCGGACGGATGACAATTTTCTTACCCGGCTGATTCAGCGCGGAGATCGGCGTAATGCACGCCAGACCGTTTTTACCGTTCATGTTCAGACCGTCGGAACCACACACCCCTTCACGGCAGGAGCGGCGGAACGACAGCGACGGATCTTTCTCTTTCAGCTGGATTAACGCATCCAGCAGCATCATGTCACGACCTTCTTCCGCTTCGAGGGTGTAATCCTGCATGCGCGGAGCATCGTCAACGTCCGGGTTATAACGATAAATTGAAAACTCTAGTTTCATTTTCCTGTCTCCGCATTAATAAGTACGAATCTTCGGCGGGAATGCCGGACGCAGTTTCGGTTCCATATTGACGCTACGACGCGTCATGGATTCCGACTCTGGCAGATACAGGGAATGGCACAGCCAGTTTTCGTCATCACGATCCGGGAAGTCGAAGCGGCTATGCGCGCCGCGACTTTCGGTACGGAAGTTTGCAGAAACTGCGGTGGCATAGGCAGTTTCCATCAGGTTATCCAGCTCCAGGCACTCAACGCGCTGGGTGTTGAACTCGCTGGAGGTGTCATCCAGGCGCGCATTTTTCAGGCGCTCGCGGATCGCTTTCAGCTGCTCAAGCCCTTTGGCCATCGCGTCGCCTTCGCGGAATACCGAGAAGTTATGCTGCATACACTCTTGCAGCGCTTTACGGATTTCCACCGGATCTTCGCCGTTACGATTACCGTTCCAACGGTTCAGACGCTCGAGGGACGCATCGATTTCCGCTTCAGTTGCGTCAAGCAGATCGCCCTGCTCGGCAATCGACTCCTGCAGATGCAGACCGACCGCACGACCAAACACCACCAGGTCCAGCAGGGAGTTGCCGCCCAGACGGTTGGCACCGTGTACGGATACGCAGGCGATTTCGCCTACCGCGAACAGGCCAGGGATGACCACGTCTTCGCCCTGCTCGTTCACGGTCAGCGCCTGACCGGTCACTTTGGTCGGAATACCGCCCATCATATAGTGGCAGGTTGGGATTACCGGAATTGGCTCTTTTACAGGGTCAACGTGAGCGAAGGTACGGGACAGTTCCAGGATACCTGGCAGACGGGACTCCAGTACTTCTTTACCCAGATGGTCGAGTTTCAGCTTGGCGTGTGGCCCCCATGGGCCGTCACAGCCGCGGCCTTCACGGATTTCGATCATGATGGAGCGCGCCACCACGTCACGACCCGCCAGGTCTTTCGCATTCGGGGCATAACGCTCCATGAAGCGCTCGCCGTGTTTGTTCAGCAGATAACCACCTTCACCACGGCAGCCCTCTGTTACCAGAACGCCCGCACCGGCGATACCGGTTGGGTGGAACTGCCACATCTCCATATCCTGCACCGGCACGCCCGCGCGGATAGCCATGCCGACACCGTCACCGGTGTTGATGTGGGCGTTAGTGGTGGACTGATAGATACGGCCTGCACCGCCGGTTGCCAGCACGGTTGCACGTGCTTTGAAGTAGACCACTTCACCGGTTTCGATGCACAGTGCGGTACAACCCACAATTGCGCCATCGGCGTTTTTCACCAGATCCAGCGCGTACCACTCGGAGAAGATGGTGGTGTGGTTTTTCAGGTTCTGCTGGTACAGGGTGTGCAGCAACGCGTGACCAGTACGGTCAGCCGCTGCTGCAGTACGTGCCGCCTGCTCGCCGCCGAAGTTTTTCGACTGGCCGCCAAACGGACGCTGATAGATGGTGCCATTTTCCAGACGGGAGAACGGCAGACCCATATGGTCCAGCTCCAGAATCGCTTCCGGGCCAGTCTTACACATATATTCGATGGCATCCTGGTCGCCGATGTAGTCGGAACCTTTTACCGTGTCGTACATGTGCCATTCCCAGTTATCTTCATGGGAGTTACCCAGCGCAACGGTGATACCGCCCTGCGCAGACACAGTGTGGGAACGGGTTGGGAATACTTTTGAGAGCAGCGCACAGGTCTGGCCGCTCTGGGAAATTTGCAGTGCGGCACGCATACCTGCGCCACCCGCACCAATCACGACAGCATCAAATTCTCTGACTGGCAGTTTCATTACACACCCCACACCACAACGAATCCATAAATAACGTAAACCACCAGAGCAACGACGATAACCAGTTGCAGAATTAAGCGTACAGCCAGCGGTTTTACGTAGTCCGTTAACACCTGCCACATCCCGATCCAGGCGTGAATCAGAATGGAGACGAGGGCTAACAGGGTGAAGACTTTAGTGAATGCGGAGGAGAAAAAGCCCGTCCAGACTTCCCAGGAGATTTCGCCGGTGGTGGCAAAAAAGCCAACCATGTACATAATATAAAGGGTCAGAACGATGGCGGTAGCACGAACCAGAATGAAGTCATGTACGCCGTTGCGTCCCAGTGCTGAGGCGTTGCTTACCATACGAGGACTCCTGCGAGAAGTGAAAGCACGACAGTAATAACAAAAGAAATCTTAGCGGAGCGTGTCCCTACTTCGAGGGTTTCTTCCAGATAACCAAAATCCATCAACAGGTGGCGAATACCGACAACAGCGTGGTATGCCAGCGCGGTCAGGATGCCCCACATGATGAACTTGACAAAGAAGCTATCCATAATGGATGCCGCGGTGAGGAAACCTTCTGGAGAGGAAAGGCTGGTGCCCAGCAACCAAAGCAGAATTCCGACCGCCACGAAGGTTATCACACCGGAAACGCGATGGAGAATGGACGCTATCGCTGTGATTGGGAACCGGATCGTTTGCAGATCCAGATTGACAGGTCTTTGTTTTTTCACATTTCTTACCATGAATAACGCCCACATGCTGTTCTTATTGTTTCCTTCCTCCGGTCTGCTTGCGGGTCAGACAGCGTCCTTTCTATAACCAGTGGTCATGATAAAACCCCTTTTCAAGAGCTAAAACGTGACCAGACAACGCTGGGTGGCTCGGGATTGCAGGGTGTTCCGGAGACCTGGCGGCAGTATAGGCCGTTCACAAAATCATTACAATTAACCTACATATAGTTTGTCGGGTTTTGTCCGGAACAGTGATCAACGTCACGATAACAACATTATTTTAAATTTTAATCACCTGATTTGACAAATATTAAACATTCTTGTTACAACCATTACCAGATAAATGCAATAATGCTCAAAAGTTATGGGGTCACTCTTTCACCTGAGAATAAGTTATGCAACAGTGTGATGGTATTGACCGATGTAATCAGGACAGTTATTAGTGGTATACAGATTTTTAAATTCGGATTGCTAAAACGCTGATTTGCTGCTGTTTCGTCGTAGGCTGAAGACGTACCATCAAGCGCCTTTGCTCTGTACCCTGCAATTTCCGCTGACGCAGAGCTGTGTGCAACATAACAAACTGGTAACGTAGTCAGGCACGGGTCGAAGGCAAATCCCCCGGCAGTCTTACGCAATAAAGGCGCTAAGGAGACCATAAATGTCTGATGCTAAAGCAAAAATCACCCTCGGCGGTGATACTGCTATTGAACTGGATGTGCTAAAGGGCACGCTCGGTCAGGATGTTATTGATATTCGTAGTCTTGGGTCAAAAGGCGTATTCACTTTTGACCCTGGTTTCACTTCCACCGCATCTTGTGAATCTAAAATCACGTTTATCGATGGTGATGAAGGTATCCTGCTCCACCGTGGTTTCCCGATCGATCAGTTAGCGACCGAGTCCAATTACCTCGAAGTGTGCTACATCCTGCTGAACGGTGAAAAGCCGAATCAGGAACAGTACAACGAATTCAAGACCATCGTTACTCGCCACACCATGATCCACGAGCAGATTACCCGTCTGTTCCACGCATTTCGTCGTGACTCTCACCCGATGGCGGTCATGTGCGGTATCACCGGCGCGCTGGCCGCGTTCTATCACGACTCCCTGGATGTCAACAACCCACGCCACCGTGAAATCGCCGCCTATCGCCTGCTGTCCAAAATGCCGACAATGGCAGCAATGTGTTACAAATATTCAATCGGTCAGCCTTTCGTTTATCCGCGCAACGACCTCTCTTACGCGGGCAATTTCCTGAATATGATGTTCTCCACGCCATGTGAAACCTACGAGGTTAACCCGGTACTGGAACGCGCCATGGACCGTATTCTGATCCTGCACGCCGACCACGAACAGAACGCATCCACCTCCACCGTCCGTACCGCAGGTTCTTCTGGCGCGAACCCGTTTGCCTGTATCGCTGCGGGCATCGCCTCCCTGTGGGGGCCGGCTCACGGTGGTGCGAACGAAGCTGCGCTGAAGATGCTGGAAGAGATCAGTTCCGTTGAGCACATTCCGGAATTTGTCCGTCGCGCGAAAGATAAAAATGACTCTTTCCGTCTGATGGGCTTCGGCCACCGTGTGTACAAAAACTACGACCCGCGCGCCACCGTGATGCGTGAAACTTGCCATGAAGTGCTGAAAGAGCTGGGCACCAAAGACGATCTGCTGGAAGTGGCGATGGAACTTGAGCACATCGCGCTCAACGACCCGTATTTCATCGAGAAGAAACTCTACCCGAACGTCGATTTCTACTCCGGTATCATTCTGAAAGCAATGGGTATTCCGTCCTCCATGTTTACCGTTATCTTCGCGATGGCGCGTACCGTGGGCTGGATTGCTCACTGGAACGAAATGCACAGCGACGGCATGAAAATCGCGCGTCCGCGTCAGCTGTATACCGGCTACGAAAAACGCGACTTCAAATCCGATGTGGCCAAAGGCTAAGTTCGCTTTTGAAGACCAAAAACGCGCCTGCAGGCGCGTTTTTTATTTTCAGCAACGTGCATTTTGCTGAAATTGCCCGCTGGCACTTCGCTTGCCGGGGCCGGCAAAAGCCTGTCGAAACCGCAGGCCGGCTCAGGGGCATCCGCCGCCACGAAATACGGGCACGATGCCTCACGGTTGACTCAACGTGTCGCTAACGCTGACATCCCGGACACCAGTAAAACGGTCGCGACGACAGCATCGTTTTCTCGATAATCCCACCGCAGCGCTCACAAGCCTCCCCTTGGCGATGGAAAACTTTAAAGCGGAACAGCGCGCCATGATGTTTATTCTCATCCCCTCTACCGCGTGTACGATATGACAGCCGCGGAATATCCAGCAGCGCATGGGCCAGCGCGTCGAGCTGCTTATCATCAAGTGCCGATGCATTATGCCGCCCGCTCAACCCCACCTGCCAGAGAATCTCCACGCGTAAATAGTTTCCCAGCCCGGCCAGAAACGCCTGATCCAGCAGCAAAGCGGAAAACTGCCTTCGACGAAACCTTGCCGACAGCAGGCGGGCTTTGACTGATTCCACGGTCAGTGTCATATCCAGCACATCCGGCCCCACCCGTAATAAAAACGGATGCGTCGCCAGTTGCTCAGGCGTCAGAATGTCGATGTCCGACGCGCTATAGAGCAAAATCGCCTTCTCCGCCGTCTGCAACCTGATCCGCAGCACCCGGTTGCTGACCGGCTGTTCGCCAGCCTCCACCACGCGCCAGATGCCGTAAAGCTGATTATGACTGTAGAGTGTCAACCCGCCGGAGAAATGAGTCAGCAGCGCTTTACCACGGGTTTCTATGCGGGTTATCCGCTGGCCCACCAATTGAGCCTGATACATGCGTAGCTGCACAAAAGCGAACCAGACATCGGTAAGAGGTTCGCCTTTGACCGCCGCCTCCAGGCTATCCGCCGCACGGCGGATCTCCGGACCTTCCGGCATAATTACGTCCTTCTGCTAGTGCGTTGCACCGCCGACAATGTTCACATCCCCCTCCTGGCGTAGGGAGACGGCAATCGCCGTCTCCAGTGCCGCACGGACCGTTTGTACCGCCATACTCGCCTCCCCCGGATGGGCGGCTGCCTGCTCCGGGAGGTACGGTATATGGATAAAGCCACCTTTGACCCCGGCTCTCCCGTTTAACGCATGCAGCAGACCATACATCACATGGTTGCAGACGAATGTCCCCGCCGTTTGCGACACCGATGCCGGAATGCCCTGTTCGCGCAGCGCCGCGACAATCGCCTTCACCGGCAGGCTGCTGAACCAGGCCGCCGGGCCGCCAGCCACCACCGGTACGTCAACCGGCTGCAGGCCTTTATTATCAGCAATACGCGCATCATCGACGTTTACCGCGACACGTTCGACGGTAATATCGACACGGCCACCCGCCTGCCCGACCGCTATTGTTAACACGGGTTGATACTCATCCAACGCCACGTACAGCGCCATCAAGGCTTCACCGAAAACACAGGGCAGTTGTCGCGCGACCACGCGCTCACCGCCAATGATCGCGCCATCGAGCTGCTTAACCACTTCCCATGAAGGATTCACCACCTCACCGCCAAAGGGTTCAAATCCGGTGACTAATACGCCCGCCATCTTCCCTCCTTACAGGGACATCAGGAAATAGAGTAAAAATACATTGACGATCGGCACAGAATGCCGGTCGGAATCTGAGCTTTAATCACCGTGTGTTATCCGGCGGCTCCAGCAGCGCCGCCATCGCGTCATCAGGCTCCCGCAGTCGCCGGAGCGTTCGCCGCCGTCACCATCGGGAAGGAGGCAAAGGCCATTGCCTATGACCATCGTCAGCAGCACCCTTCCGAGGGTATAGACCGCCACAGCAGCAAAGTGGCTATCTACCACCAGATAAGTCCGGTGAGCCAGGCAATAAGCGGTAAACAGCAGACCATACACCCCCCAGAACAGGCCGGTGGTCAGACGACGAGGATGGCGCCGAAGGCAACAAAAAATACTTTAATAATTCTTGTGTTATTCTTCTTTTTCCGCACTGACCTGAATGTTGAGTCCGGCAAACGCCGCACGCAAACGGCGCGCAAAATCCAGCGCATGTTCACCGTCGCCGTGCAGACATACGGTGTCGGCGATAACGTGCGCCCATTCACCGGTGATACTGCGTACCCGATGGTGTTGCACCATTTCCAGCGTCTGCGCCAACGCCTGCTCTTCACTGTCGATAAGCGCCCCAGGCTGCGAACGCGGCACCAGAGTGCCGTCAGCCAGATACCCGCGATCGGCAAACACCTCCTGCCGCGTGACCAGCTTGTAATGCTGCCCGGCGCGAATTAATTCGCTCCCGGGCAGGCCGACCAGAATCAGCGCAGGATCGAAATCTCGCACCGCCCTGGCAATCGCATCGGCCAGCGGCGCCTCTTTTGCTGCCTGATTGTAGAGCATACCGTGCGGCTTCACATGCTTGAGTTCGCCGCCCTCGGCGCGCACGATCGCCGCCAGCGCGCCAATCTGATACAGCATCTGGGCATAGACCGTCTCCGGCGGCAACTGCATCGCGGTGCGGCCAAAATTTTCCCGATCGGGAAAGCTGGGATGCGCCCCGACGGCCACGCCGTTTTTCAACGCCTCGCGCACGCATTTATACATCAGTAGCGCGTCACCGGCGTGAAAACCGCAGGCGATATTGGCGGAGGAGACCAACTGTAACAACGCGCTATCGCGCGCGCAGCCTTCCCCCAGATCAGCATTTAAATCAATGATCATCGCTCAGTCTCCATGCCAGTTGTTCCAGATAACGCTGTTGTTCCGCACGCGCTTTCAACGCCTCTTCCAGTGTACAGGGAACAAAGTGAATCGGTTGACCCAGCGGAATTTGCGCCAGTTGGTACATATCAGCGTCGATAATGCAGGCAATACGCGGATAGCCACCGGTGGTCTGCGCATCGTTCATCAGGACAATCGGCTGGCCGTTATGCGGAACCTGCACCACGCCTGGCAGCAGGCCGTGCGAGAACATTTCGCGATCGGTGGTGCGGGTAAGCGGTTGCCCCTGCAGGCGATATCCCATCCGGTTACTCTGGGCGCTAAGCTTCCAGGGAGAACGCCAGAACGCCCCTTGCGAAGCCTGATCAAATTCATGGTACTCCGGCCCCGGTAACGCGCGGATCCGGTTGCCGACCGGCAGTGACTTAACGCCGCGCGACGCGCTGAATCGCCGGGATGCTTTCCCCAGCTTCAGCCGATCGCCATCCTGCAACCGTCGCCCTTCCTGGCCGCCAATACCGACTTTCAGATCGGTACAGCGCGAGCCAAGCACCAGCGGGACATCAATGCCTCCGGCCACCGCCAGATAGCTGCGGATTCCGTACTGCGGATTTTTAAGCACCAGATGCTGCCCGGCCTTCGCCGCCATGCGCCAGCCCACCCATACCGGCTTGTCGTCCAGCATGGCTTCACAGGCAGCACCGGTCAGTGCAAACCAGCAATCACGTTCAAACTGAATATCCACCTGGCCGAGCGTAATTTCCAGCGCGGCGGCATTCGCTGCGTTGCCGACCAACAAGTTGGCAATCATCAGCGAGGGCTTATCCAGCGCACCGCAGAGACTGATCCCCGACTGCCGCTGCCCTACACGTCCGCCATCTTGTATCGAGGAGTACATTCCAGCGCGGATCATCTTCAACATACTCCCTCCTTTTGCGGCACAAAGCGAACGCGATCGCCGGAACGCAGCAGAACGGGCTCCTGACGCATGGGATCAAAGAGCGCCAGCGGCGTGCGGCCCAGCAGCTGCCACCCGCCCGGAGTCGCCAGCGTGTACACCCCAGTTTGCGCACCGCCGATACCGACAGAGCCGGCGGGGACCCGCAGACGCGGCTCCGCATGTCGCGGCATCGCTAAACGCTCCGGCAGTCCGCCGAGATAAGGAAATCCCGGCTGGAAGCCAAGAAACCACACCACGTACTCGACGGAAGCGTGCAGCTCGACAACCTCCTTTTCCGTCAGCCCGCTGTGGAGAGCTACGTTTGCCAGATCGGGGCCGTCTTCGCCGCCGTAGATAACCGGAATGGTCATCAGCCGCGACAGTGGCTCAAGGGCGTCGCTCTCCTCCCACCAGCACTGTAATTGCTCAATCGCATCCCATGCCATCACCTGTGGATGGCGCAGGACCACGGTAATATTGTTCATCCCCGGTATCGCATCCAGGGCTTCTTCGTGATCCGCCAGTCTCTGGGCCAGGCGCCAGATACGCTTTTGACTTTCCAGCGTGACCGGGGGTTCGAGCTCCAGGACCACGGCGGTTTCGCCTAACATGTAACAACGCGCTCGCTGCACTTTTCTCTCCCTCATCAGGCCGGGTTAGGGATATCGATAAAGGTCACATCCAGATCGGTATTTTCCGTCAACCATTCGCTCAACGCACGAATACCGCCACGTTCGGTGGCATGGTGCCCGGCGGCATAAAAATGCAGGGACTGTTCGCGCGCGGAGTGGATAGTTTGCTCCGAGACCTCGCCGGTAATAAACGCATCGACGCCGAAGCGAGCCGCGCTGTCAATAAAGCTCTGGCCACCGCCGGTACACCAGGCGATACGGGCCACTTTTTCTGGCCCGGTATCCCCGCACCATAGTGGCTTACGTCCCAGGCGCGCCTCAATCCACGAGGCCAACTCCAGCCCGGAAACCGGCATCGACAGATCTCCCCACGGGACCAGCGGCTCAATTTCGCCCCTGATAGTGATCCCGAGCAGCTGCGCCAACTGGGCGTTATTCCCCAGCTCCGAATGGGCATCCAGCGGCAGATGCCAGCCATAGAGATTGATATCATTCGCCAGCAACGTCTTCAGGCGCTGGCGCTTGATGCCGCGAATCACCGGCGATTCGCCTTTCCAGAAATACCCATGATGAACGATCACCGCATCTGCCTGTAGACGCACGGCTTCATCCAACAATGCCTGGCTGGCAGTGACGCCGGTGACAATTTTTTGCACGGTTTTACGCCCTTCCACCTGAAGGCCATTGGGCGCGTAGTCGCTGAATGTCGCGCTATTGAGCTTTTCGTTAATCAGTTGTTCCAGTTCGCTATTTTTCATTACCGCTCCATCAGATCATCATTTTGTGCACAGGCATAACATAGCGGTATCTGCGTAGATCGTCGATAGCCTCTCGGCGAGAGGCGCTTGTTTGACTTTTAGCTTAATCCCGCGATTTGTCTATCCACTCTACAATGTATTCGTATATATTTATGCACCAATAAAGCATATTAAATAAATAATAAGCCATTAATACCATAAATATCACTGCTAAATAGCTATTCATGCAGAAAGATCGACTTTTCTTTTACGGTAGGAACCCGGCGTTACATGAACAGATAATCATCGCAGCCACGCGCAATCTATTACGTCGTCGCGCTGCAAATTTGGGAATACTTTAGTTTTTGCGGGATGCGGGCACTGCTGATTTTGTATCTCACTAATCAGCTAAAGTACGACGATAGCCACGCCTATGCCCTTTTCAGCGCATACTGCTCGCTGGTGTATATCACGCCAATCCTCGGCGGTTTCCTGGCCGATAAGCTCCTCGTCAACCGAATGGCGGTAATGCTCAGCGCGTTGTTGATGGCCATTGGCCACCTGGTGTTGGGCGCCAGCGAAATTGCGCCGACCGTCCTCTATCTGTCACTCGCCATCATCGTCTGCGGCTATGGCTTGTTTAAATCCAACGTCAGCTGTCTGTTAGGAGAGCTGTACGAACCCACCGATCCGCGCCGCGATGGCGGCTTCTCGTTGATGTATGCGGCGGGAAATATCGGTTCGATCGTCGCCCCCATCGCCTGCGGATACGTTCAGGAAGAGTACAGTTGGGCCATGGGCTTCGCCCTCGCCGCCGTCGGGATGATTGCCGGGCTGGTGATTTTCCTCTGCGGCAGCCGCCATTTTCGCCACACCTCGGGCGTCAATCGCGATGCGCTCTGCGCGCGCCGCTTTATGCTGCCCAATTGGGGCTGGCTGCTGGTTCTGCTGATCGTGGCTCCGCTGCTGATCGGCGTGCTGTTCTGGAAAGCGTGGTCAGTCTATGCGCTGATCGTGGCGACGATTGTGGGTCTGGTGGTACTGGCCAGAATTTATCTGCGGACTGAGACGGCCAGGCAGCGCAGAGACCTGCGGTTGATTATCGTCCTGACCGGGTTTAGCCTGCTGTTCTGGGCATTCGCTCAACAGGGCGGCAGCTCCATCAGCCTGTATATCGACCGCTTCGTGAACCGGAATATCATGAGTTATGAGGTTCCGACCGCGATGTTCCAGTCGGTGAATGCCTTTGCGGTCATGTTCTGCGGAATGGTGCTGGCCTGGCTGGTGAAAGAGCATATCAACGGCAACCGTACCGTGCGGATCTGGGGTAAATTTGCGCTGGGTCTGGGGTTGATGAGCGCCGGTTTCTGCATTCTGACTCTGAGCGCGCGCTGGTCGGCCGCCTACGGGCACTCTTCAATGCCGCTGATGGTGCTGGGCCTGGCGGTAATGGGCTTCGCCGAGCTGTTTATCGACCCGGTCGCGATGTCGCAAATCACCCGCATCGAAATTCCCGGTGTGACCGGCGTGCTGACCGGCATCTATATGCTGCTCTCCGGCGCCATCGCCAACTATCTGGCCGGCGTGATTGCCGACCAGACGGCACAGAGCACATTCGATGAAGCCGGTGCGACCAGCTACGCCATTGATGCCTATATTAACGTGTTCAGCCAAATCACCTGGGGATCGTTAGCCTGCGTCGGCCTGGTGCTGGTAATCTGGCTATATCACGCCCTGCGGATCAGGAGCCGCGCCCTGGCCGTGGAGTAAGGCTTTTGCTGGCGGCCTCCCAGGCCGCCAGTGTCTCCAGCCGCGCCTGCTTGTGATCGACCAGCGGGCGCGGATAGTTCAAGGTCACCCCTTGTTTATCGGCCCAAATCCACGGCTGGTGCAGCGCGTTATCAGGGACGCTCGCCAGCTCAGGCAGCCATTGCCGAATAAACGCCCCCGCTTTATCAAACTTCTCCCCCTGGGTGGTCGGATTAAATATACGAAAATAAGGAGCAGCGTCGGTGCCTGTCGAGGCCGCCCACTGCCATCCGCCGTTATTGGCCGCCAGGTCGCCATCAATCAGTTGGTTGATAAAATAGCGTTCGCCCGCGCGCCAGTCGATGCGCAGGTCCTTCACCAGAAAACTGGCGGCAATCATCCGCAGCCGGTTATGCATCCAGCCCGTAGCATTGAGCTGGCGCATCGCGGCATCGACAATCGGAAAACCCGTTTTCCCGGCTTGCCACGCCTCGAGTCCTTGCACATCGTCCCGCCATGCCACGTTATCGGTCCAGGCAATAAATGGACGTCCTTTGCATAAGTCCGGGTAGAACACCATCAAATGCCGGTAAAACTCCCGCCAGATCAGTTCGTTCAGCCAGACGGAACCTGCTTCACCATCGAGCACAGCAGGCTGCTCAGCCAGTAGTCGATGGAGGCACTGCCGTGGGGAAAGTACGCCCACGGCCAGACATGGCGACAGCCGGCTGGTACCTTCCGTGGCGGGAAAATCACGCAGCAGGTCATAATCGGCGGCTTTTTGTTGGCAGAAACGACGCAATCGGGCGATAGCGGTTTTCTCATCGTCGGCAAACAGGTCTGGGTCGAAAGCCTCCTGCGGATAGCGAATCTCCGGCAGCGACGCTGGCGCCAGGGTACCGTAGCGGCGCACCGTCGGCGCGGCGACGCACTCAGGCAGCGCCTCACGCAATCGCCGGAGAAAGGCGTTTTTAAAGGGAGTAAACACCTTATACATTTCGTGATTCCCGGTCAGCACGCTACCGGGAGGCAGTAAAAGCGCATCATCAAACCCGTGACACACCACACCGCTCAGCCGTTTTTCCACCGTCGCATCGCGCTGACGCTCGTTAATTTCGTACTGATAGTTATAAAACAGATGACTGACCTGCTGCTGCGCGCAATAGTCAGTCAGCAGTTGGACGCTGGCCGCAAAATCCTCCGCCTCTGCCACCTGCAACGCAATCCCTCGCTCGGCAAGGGCTGACTGCAAGCTATGGAGATGGCGGACGATAAAAGCCGCCTGCCGCGACGCCATACCGTGCTGGCGCCACTGGCCCGGCGTGGCGATAAACAGCGCCAGCACGCGGGCATGCGGATCGCGACAGGCGGCGGCAAGCGCCAGGTTGTCATGGATACGTAGGTCTGCGCGAAACCAAACCAGATGAGTGGCCATAAAACTCCTGCAATCAGTAACATTTATGGATTCGATACCAACAGGCCGCGGAAGAAACACGTCGTCCGTGGGATAAGTATCAGGAAATTCATATAGAGTGTTGCAGGAGGCGCCCAGGCGCAAGCAGAGGTCGTCAACGTGGGCAAAAAAGCCGCCGGAAAACCGGCGGTTATGCAGTCGAACGGTGGCGATCAGTAAAAGTCGGCGGCGGCTTTTTCAGCCTGTGCCATCCACACCGGCTGTTCGCTGGTTTTTGCCCATACCCGGTGCAGCCAGCTGTAATAGCGGGCCCGGTCTTTCCAGAACAGCATCACCGGAAGTGCTGCCACGCCCGCCACGACGGCGAAAGCACGACGTAAAAAGATAACGTGAGCTGGATAAGTTTTATATAACGCCATAATTTCTCTCCCCTGGTCAGGCCGGCAAGCGACGCCGGTAAAGTGTCAATGTTTCTCTGGCTAAAATAATACCGCCTTGTGTGTAATTTTACTACTCATCCGACCACTAAAAACGACTCATTTTGCCTTTATTTACATTCATCCGGTAATTGAGTTACACAAAAGTTAAATTAATACTAATCATTGGTTAATTTGTGGTTTTGGTCATTTTTATACTTTTTTTACATCCCCTGTTCTGATTTTTGCAAAATCTTTGCACCAGAATTTCTATCCTCCGGGTAAATCGTAAAGACACCCGGAGGTGGATTGTGAGTGCAGGCGTAATTGCTGGCGTGGCGCTGGTATTCCTGTTGCTGGCCTATTTGGTCTATGCCCTGATAAATGCGGAGGCATTCTAATGGCCGCGCAAGGATTTTTACTTATCGCCAGTTTTCTTCTGCTGCTGATGGTGCTGGCTCGCCTGACGGGGACGTTGCTGGCCAGAATGATCAACGATACTCCTCTACCGGGGCTTGCTGGCATTGAGCACAGCATCTGGCGGCTCTCGGGGATTCGTACGCAGGAGATGAACTGGTGCCAGTATCTGCTCGCCGTTCTGTTGTTTAATGGCGTTGGGCTTGCGGTACTGTTTGTGCTGCTGATGTCTCAGGGCGCGCTGCCGCTCAACCCTCAGCATCTTCCCGGCCTGTCATGGGATCTGGCGCTGAATACTGCGGTGAGTTTCGTCAGCAATACAAACTGGCAGGCCTATGCCGGAGAAACCACCCTGAGCTACCTCAGCCAGATGGCCGGTCTGACGGTGCAAAACTTCCTGTCGGCAGCAACCGGCATTGCGGTGATTTTTGCCTTTACCCGCGCCTGGTCGCGTCAGCAGGTCAGCACTCTGGGTAACGCCTGGGTCGATCTCACCCGTATTACCCTATGGCTGCTGCTGCCGGTTTCACTGCTCATCGCGGTGTTCTTTATTCAGCAAGGCGTGCCACAAAATTTCCTTCCGTATCAGACCTTCACCTCGCTGGAAGGAGTGCGTCAGTCGCTGCCAATGGGGCCGGTTGCCTCGCAGGAAGCGATCAAAATGCTCGGTACCAACGGCGGCGGTTTCTTTAACGCCAACTCCTCGCACCCGTTTGAAAACCCTACGGCGCTGAGCAACATGGTGCAAATGCTGGCGATGCTTTTGATCCCGGCCGCGCTGTGCTTTGCCTTTGGCGACGTCGTCGGCGATCGCCGCCAGGGACACGCCATTCTGTGGGCGATGGCGCTGATCTTTATCGTCTGCGTGGCGGTGGTGATGTGGGCAGAAACCCACGGTAACCCGCACCTGCTACAACTTGGGGCGGACAGCAACCTGAATATGGAAGGCAAAGAGAGCCGCTTTGGCATTCTGGTCAGCAGCCTGTTCGCGGTTGCCACCACCGCCGCCTCCTGCGGCGCGGTCAACGCCATGCATGACTCCTTCACTGCGCTGGGTGGCATGGTTCCCATGTGGCTGATGCAGATTGGCGAAGTGGTCTTCGGCGGCGTGGGTTCGGGTCTGTACGGCATGCTGCTGTTTGTCATGCTGGCAGTATTCATCGCCGGGCTGATGATCGGCCGGACGCCGGAATATCTCGGTAAGAAGATAGATGTGCGCGAAATGAAAATGATCGCCCTGGCCATCCTCGTGACGCCCACGCTGGTCCTGCTGGGTACCGCGCTGGCGATGATGACCGAGGCCGGACGCGCGGGGATGTTTAACCCAGGAGCACACGGCTTTAGCGAAGTGCTGTATGCCGTGACATCTGCCGCTAATAACAACGGGAGCGCCTTCGCTGGCCTTAGCGCGGCAACGCCATTCTGGAACCTGCTGCTGGCGTTTTGCATGCTGCTCGGCCGTTTCGCGGTCATCGTGCCGGTGATGGCTATCGCCGGTTCTCTGGTGAGTAAAAAGATCCAGCCGACCAGTTCCGGCACCCTTGCCACCCACGATGTGCTGTTTATCGGTCTGCTGATCGGTACCGTGCTGCTGGTTGGCGCCCTGACCTTTATTCCTGCCCTGGCGCTCGGCCCGTTGGCGGAACACTTCTCCTTACTTTAAGTGATGCGGAGCACCCTGTTATGAGTCGCAAACAATTAGCCTTGCTCGAGCCGACGCTGGTGCGCCAGGCGCTGCTGGATGCAGTGAAAAAACTGAGCCCAACGGTGCAGTGGCGCAACCCGGTGATGTTCATCGTCTGGACAGGTAGCCTGATAACCACACTACTGGCCGTAGCAATGGCCAGCGGGCATCTCACCGGTAGCGCCACTTTTACCGCCGCCATAAGTCTCTGGTTGTGGTTTACCGTGCTGTTCGCCAACTTCGCCGAAGCAATGGCAGAAGGCCGCAGCAAAGCGCAGGCTAACAGTCTGAAAGGGGTGAAAAAAACCGCTTTTGCTCGCAAGCTGCGCGCGCCGCAGCATGATGCGCCTGTCGACCATATTCCGGCCGAGGATTTACGCAAAGGCGATGTGGTGCTGGTGGAAGCAGGCGATATCATTCCCTGCGACGGGGAAGTCATTGAAGGCGGCGCCTCGGTGGACGAAAGTGCCATCACCGGTGAATCCGCACCGGTGATCCGCGAATCAGGCGGCGACTTTGCATCGGTCACCGGCGGGACGCGTATTCTTTCGGACTGGCTGGTGATCCGCTGTAGCGTCAACCCTGGCGAAACCTTCCTTGACCGGATGATCGCGATGGTCGAAGGCGCCCAACGCCGCAAAACGCCGAATGAAATTGCGCTGACGATTCTGTTGATCGCCCTCACACTGGTGTTCCTGCTGGCTACCGCCACCATCTGGCCGTTCTCTGCCTGGAGCGGCAATGCGGTCAGCGTGACGGTACTGGTCGCACTGCTAGTGTGCCTGATTCCGACCACGATCGGTGGGCTGCTCTCGGCGATCGGCGTCGCCGGGATGAGCCGTATGCTGGGCGCCAACGTCATCGCCACCAGCGGACGCGCGGTAGAAGCCGCGGGCGACGTTGATGTCTTACTGCTGGATAAAACCGGTACAATTACCCTCGGTAACCGCCAGGCCTCGGCATTTTTACCGGCAGAAGGCGTAGAAGAGAAAACCCTTGCCGATGCCGCCCAGCTCTCATCGCTGGCCGATGAAACGCCGGAAGGCCGCAGCATCGTGGTACTGGCAAAACAGCGCTTCAACTTGCGCGAACGGGATCTGCAGTCGCTGCAAGCGACCTTCGTCCCCTTCACCGCCCAGACGCGTATGAGCGGGATTAATATCGATCGACGGATGATCCGCAAAGGCTCCGTCGACGCGATTCGTCGCCATGTCGAGGCTAACGGCGGCCATTTCCCGGCGGACGTCGATAAGCAGGTGGAAGATGTTGCCCGCCAGGGGGCGACACCGCTGGTGGTCGCGGAAGGTAAATGCGTTCTGGGGATTATTTCGCTGAAAGATATCGTTAAAGGCGGGATTAAAGAGCGCTTCGCTCAACTGCGTAAGATGGGTATCAAAACGGTAATGATTACCGGCGATAACCGCCTGACCGCAGCGGCGATTGCCGCCGAAGCAGGCGTCGATGATTTTCTTGCCGAAGCGACGCCGGAAGCCAAGCTGGCGCTGATCCGTCAGTACCAGTCCGAAGGTCGTCTGGTGGCGATGACCGGCGACGGTACCAATGATGCTCCGGCGCTAGCCCAGGCCGATGTCGCGGTGGCGATGAACTCAGGTACCCAGGCGGCAAAAGAGGCGGGCAACATGGTGGACCTCGACTCCAACCCGACGAAGCTGATCGAAGTGGTGCACATCGGTAAGCAGATGCTGATGACTCGTGGGTCGTTGACCACCTTCAGTATTGCCAACGACGTGGCGAAGTACTTTGCCATTATTCCGGCCGCCTTTGCCGCTGTCTACCCGCAGTTGGCGATGCTCAACGTCATGCACCTGCACTCGCCAGCCTCGGCGATTCTGAGCGCGGTTATCTTTAACGCGCTAATTATTGTCTTCCTGATCCCGCTGGCGCTGAAGGGCGTGAGCTATCGCCCGCTGTCAGCTTCGGCCATGCTGCGCCGTAATCTGTGGGTCTATGGCCTGGGTGGGCTGCTGGTGCCGTTTATCGGCATTAAAGCTATCGATCTGTTACTGACCCTGACCGGGTTGCTATGAGGAAAAGACCATGTCATTGATTCGACCGGCACTTGTGCTATTTATTCTGTTAACGCTACTCACCGGCGGTGTCTATCCGCTGCTGACGACGGTCCTTGGGCAATGGTGGTTCCCACAGCAGGCAAATGGCTCACTGATCCGGCTCGCCGGCGAAGTCCGCGGTTCCAGCCTGATTGGCCAGAATTTTACCGCTGCGGGTTATTTCCAGGGACGCCCTTCGGCGACCGCTGAAACGCCATACAATCCGCTCGCCTCCGGCGGCAGTAATCTGGCCGTCAGCAACCCGGCGCTGGATAAGGCCGTCAGCGAACGCGTGCAGGCGCTACGTCTCGCCAACCCGGAAGCTAACCCGCGCGTACCGGTGGAACTGGTAACGACCTCAGCAAGCGGGCTGGATAATAACCTCACGCCAACGGCAGCACTCTGGCAGGTACCGCGCGTCGCGAAGGCCCGTAATCTGAGTATTGAGCAAGTCACCCGCCTGGTGAATGACGCGACACAAACGCCACTGGTCAGTTTTCTCGGCCAGCCTGTGGTAAATATAGTGCAACTGAATATGGCGCTGGATGCCCTGAAGGATAAGTAAAATGAGTGACGAGCCGCTGCGCCCGGACCCGGACCGCCTGCTGCAACATACCAGTGAGCCGCATCGCGGCAAGCTAAAAGTGTTCTTTGGCGCTTGTGCGGGCGTCGGTAAAACCTGGGCAATGTTGGCGGAAGCGCAGCGGCTGCGCGCCCAGGGGCTGGATATTCTGATCGGCGTGGCGGAAACCCACGGTCGCAAAGAGACCGCGGCGATGCTGGAAGGGCTCAGTACCCTCCCCCAGCGCCGCTTCTCTCACCGTGGACGCTATGTCCATGAGTTCGATCTCGACGCCGCGCTGGCGCGTCGGCCGGCGCTGATCCTGGTGGATGAACTGGCGCACAGCAACGCGCCAGGATCGCGTCACCCCAAACGCTGGCAGGATGTCGAAGAGCTTCTTGACGCCGGTATCGACGTTTTCACTACCGTTAACGTCCAGCACCTCGAAAGCCTGAACGACGTCGTCAGCGGTATTACCGGCGTTCAGGTGCGCGAGACCGTCCCCGATCCCTTTTTTGACGCCGCCGACGACGTTGTGCTGGTCGATCTGCCTCCTGACGATCTTCGTCAGCGTCTGAATGAGGGCAAGGTCTATATCGGCGGCCAGGCGGAGCGGGCCATCGAAAACTTTTTCCGCAAAGGAAACTTGATTGCCCTACGTGAGCTGGCTCTGCGGCGGACCGCCGATCGGGTTGATGAACAGATGCGTGCCTGGCGCGACCGCCAGGGCCAGGAGAAAGTCTGGCATACCCGCGACACCCTGCTGCTGTGCATCGGTCATAATACCGGCAGTGAAAAACTGGTACGCGCCGCCGCGCGCCTGGCCGCACGATTTGGCAGCATCTGGCATGCGGTTTACGTCGAAACCCCTTCCCTGCACCGTCTGCCGGAAGCCAAACGGCGGGCGATTCTGGCTGCTCTGCGGCTCGCGCAGGAGTTAGGGGCGGAAACGGCCACGCTCTCTGACCCGTCCGAAGAGAAAGCCGTACTGCACTACGCCCGCGAGCATAATCTGGGCAAAATCATGATTGGCCGCCAGGGAAAACGCCGCTGGTGGAACCGGAGCGGATTCGCCGATCGCCTGGCGCGCGACGCGCCCGACCTCGATCTGGTGGTCATCGCCCTTGATGAAAAAAGCCCCCCTTTGCCCGCGCGGGCCAGCGATAGTCGTACCACCATGGAGAAGTGGCGCTTACAAATCCAGGGCTGTTTCGTGGCGCTGGCGCTCTGCGCGGTCATTACGCTGGTGGCGATGCAATGGCTGGTGGCCTTTGAAGCCGCCAACCTGGTCATGCTCTATCTGCTTGGCGTCGTGATTATCGCGCTGCTATACGGCCGCTGGCCGTCTGTGCTGGCGACGGTCATTAACGTGGTCAGCTTCGACCTGTTCTTTGTTTCGCCGCGCGGTACGTTGGCGGTTTCCGACGTACAATACCTGCTGACCTTTGGCGTCATGCTGACCGTCGGTTTGCTGATTGGGAATCTCACTGCCGGCGTTCGCTATCAGGCCCGCGTGGCGCGCTATCGCGAGCAACGCACTCGCCATCTGTATGAGATGTCAAAAGCACTGGCGGTCGGGCGCAGCGAGGATGACATTGCCGCGACCAGCGAGCGCTTTATCGCCTCCACATTCCAGGCTCGCGGGCAACTGCTACTACCCGACAGTAGCGGCAAACTGCACCCGCTCACCCACCAACCGGGGCTGACCTCATGGGACGATGCCATCGCTCGCTGGAGCTTCGATAAGGGCCAGCCCGCCGGCGCCGGTACCGATACGCTGCCCGGCGTTCCCTATCAAATCTTACCGCTGAAAAGCGCCGCCCGGACCTGGGGGCTGCTGATAGTGGAGCCCGAAAACCTGCGTCAGCTGATGATTCCTGAACAGCAGCGCCTGTTGGAAACTTTTACGCTACTGGTCGCCAGCGCGCTGGAGCGGCTGACGCTCACCGCCAGCGAAGAGCAGGCCCGACTCAACAGTGAACGGGAAAGCCTGCGTAACTCGCTGCTGGCGGCGCTCTCCCATGATTTGCGTACTCCGTTGACCGTTCTCTTCGGACAGGCGGAAATTCTGACGCTCGACCTGGCCAGCGAAGGCTCCAGGCATGCTCCGCAGGCAAATGAAATTCGTCAGCACGTGCTGAACACGACCCGGCTGGTGAATAATCTGCTGGATATGGCGCGTATTCAGTCCGGTGGATTTAACTTACATAAAGAGTGGCTGACGCTCGAAGAAGTGATCGGCAGCGCCCTGCGCATGCTGGAACCAGGCCTCGGCGGGCAGCATATTCAGCTGACGTTGCCCGATCCGCTGCTGCTGGTTCACGTCGACGGCCCGCTGTTTGAACGGGTGCTGATTAATCTGCTGGAGAATGCACTGAAGTACGCCGGTTCGCAGGCGCAGATCGGTATCGCCACGCAGGCTGATGAGCAGCAGTTGCGCTTAGACGTGTGGGATAATGGCCCCGGAATTCCGAAGGGCCAGGAACAGGCTATCTTTGATAAGTTCGCCCGCGGGCATAAAGAGTCGGCGATCCCTGGCGTCGGGCTGGGTCTGGCCATCTGTCGCGCAATCGTTGAAGTGCACGGCGGTACGATCAGCGCCCATACGCGGCCGGAAGGCGGTGCCTGCTTCCGTGTTACACTCCCCAGGGAAACGGCCCCGGGACTGGATGAATGGAGCGGATCAGCATAACGCTGCCCGGACGGAATGCCCCCGAGGTGCTGCTGCGCATCTGCCCGGGTTACCGCCGGATTCCAGTCTTGCGTATGAGTGTCCCGGGTAAGGAGTTAGCCGCATTCCGGGCGTTTCTGAAAGAGAGAGTCCTATCTGTCTGAACGGGAAGAACGGGTGATAAACGTACTGATTATTGAAGATGAACATGCTATCCGTCGCTTTCTGCGCACCGCGTTGGAAGCCGACGGTATGCGCGTATTTGAAGCCGATACCCTGCAACGGGGTCTTATTGAAGCCGCAACCCGCAAACCTGATTTAGTCATCCTCGATCTCGGGCTACCCGATGGCGATGGCAATGAATTTATTCGTGACGTGCGCCAGTGGAGTCAGATGCCGATTATCGTGCTATCGGCGCGCACCGAGGAGCACGATAAAATTGCCGCCCTTGACGCCGGTGCCGATGACTATCTCAGTAAACCCTTTGGCATTGGCGAGCTGCAGGCGCGGTTACGAGTCGCGATGCGCCGACATGCCGGTGCGCAAGCCGACGAGCCGCTGGTGCGCTTCGCCGATATTGAAGTCGATATTCCCGCCCGCCGCATCGTACGCGGTGACGATGAGCTCCACCTGACGCCGATTGAATTTCGTCTGCTGGTGGTGCTGTTAAATAATCCCGGTAAGGTCCTCACTCAACGCCAACTGCTCAATCAGGTGTGGGGGCCAAATGCGGTGGAACACAGCCATTATTTACGCATTTATATGGGACACCTGCGGCAAAAGCTGGAGGTCGATCCGGCGCGTCCGCAACATTTACTGACCGAAACGGGGATCGGGTATCGCTTTATGCCATAGCGCGACACCTGTCGCCATCATGCTGACTCCGCAGATGTCAGAAGGAAAACACAGCGAATGGATGAATGCTGCAATAAAAAAGGGTCCCATGCTGGCATGGAACCCTTGTAGGCCACTCTGCAGGATCAACCGCCCGCGAAAGGGGCGGCACGCATCTGAGAATGCCCGTTCGTTTTACCTGACTCAGGCGTTTTTCAGCACTTCGCTGACGATTTCCACCGCTTCTTTCTCGATCTGCTTACGATGTTCTTCCCCCAGGAAGCTCTCGCAGTAGATCTTGTAAGCATCTTCGGTACCTGACGGACGTGCGGCGAACCAGCCGTTGTCGGTCATCACTTTCAGACCGCCAATCGATGCGCCGTTGCCCGGCGCGGCGGTCAGGCGAGCGGTGATCGGATCGCCCGCCAGCTGGCTGGCGCTAACCATTTCCGGCGACAACTTAGACAGCGCCGCTTTCTGCGCGGAAGTCGCCGAAGCCTGCAAACGGTTATAGCTCGGCGCGCCGAAGCGGGCAGCCAGTTCGTCGTAGTGCTGCTGCGGGTTTTTACCGGTGACAGCGGTGATTTCTGCCGCCAGCAGGCACATGATGATACCGTCTTTGTCGGTGGACCACGGGGTACCATCAAAACGCAGGAACGAGGCGCCCGCACTCTCTTCACCGCCAAAACCGAAGCTGCCGTCGAACAGGCCGTCAACGAACCATTTAAAGCCCACCGGCACTTCCACCAGCTTGCGACCCAAATCGTTTACCACGCGATCGATCATCGCGGAGGAGACCAGCGTCTTACCAACGGCGACATCCTGACCCCACTGCGGACGATGCTGGAACAGGTAGTTAATCGCAACGGCCAGATAGTGGTTCGGGTTCATCAGCCCCACCGGAGTGACAATACCGTGACGGTCATAATCCGGATCGTTAGCAAAAGCCAGATCGAACTTATCGCGCAGCGCCAGCAGCCCTGCCATTGCACACTCGGAAGAGCAGTCCATACGAATGGCGCCGTCTTTATCGAGGTGCATAAAGCGGAAGGTTTGATCGACGTGATCGTTCACGATAGTCAGGTCGAGTTTGTAGTATTCGGCAATGCGTTTCCAGTATTCGATACCGGAACCTCCCAACGGATCGACACCGAGCTTCAGGCCAGCTTTCTGAATCGCCGCCATGTCGACAATATCCGCCAGCCCTTCGATAAACGGCTGCACCAGATCCTGTTCTTTGACATGACCGGATGCCAGCGCCGCATCGAGAGAGATGCGCTTGATGCCCTGAAGACCAGAGGCCAGCAGTTCATTCGCACGGTTCTCGACCACTTTGGTGACGTTGGTATCCGCCGGGCCGCCGTTCGGCGGGTTGTACTTGATACCGCCATCTTCCGGCGGGTTATGAGACGGTGTAATCACGATGCCGTCCGCCAGCGGACCGCCTTTTTTGTTGTGCACCAGGATGGCATTGGAAATGGCCGGCGTCGGGGTAAAACCGTTGTTTTCCTGCACGATAACATCAACGCCGTTGGCTGCCAGCACTTCCAGTACCGAGATAAAGGCCGGTTCGGAGAGCGCGTGGGTGTCTTTACCAACGTAGCAGGGACCGGTAATTCCGTTCTTCGCGCGGTCTTCAGCAATCGCCTGAGCGATCGCCAGAATATGCTGCTCATTGAAGTTATGACGCCCTGCGCTGCCACGATGGCCAGAGGTCCCAAACTTCACCGCATGCTCCGCGTTGCCCACTTCCGGCTTCAGTACATAGTACTGCGCAGTCAGTTGAGCGACGTTAATCAAATCACTCTGTTGTGCAGGCTGACCCGCACGTTTATCGATTGCCATTGCCTGATCCTTCTGATGCAAGGTGAATAAAACTAGATCGTGCCGCAGACCTTCTCAATTAATTCCGCAGGGAACTGCATCGACTGCATGATGTGTTCGATCATGCTGCACTTACGACCGGTATTAGTATTGGTGATAACCCACCACGGCGTACCAGGAACCTGTTTTGGTTTAGTCTGGTTACCACTTTTTAGCAGAATCCGCGAATCTTCGGCAAAATAAACACGCGTGCGCCCGTGCAGAGACTCGGTGGCCTCAGCAAACGCTTTGTTATCTAAGGAGTACAGTGTGGTCAGGACCAGCATAAAGCGGTTCACCGCGCGTTTTTGTTCGGCGTATTCATCAGATAACAGCAGCTCGCGCATCGCGCGGACTTTATCTTTCGCCGGATTCGCGGGCTTCGCTTCGACAGCAGGCGTCGCTGCCAGCGCCGGAGCGGTTTTTACGACCGGTGCGGCAGTCTGGGAAACGGCGGAAAATTTCAGCATACGCCGTAAAATGTCGGATGCACTCTCGCCAATATGCTGGGTGTGGCTGGCAATATAGCGATAGAGATCATCATCAACTTCAATTGTTTTCATCTTAATCCAGTGCGATATCTTATTCTGAATACAAGTTGTCAGGATTATAAGGACAAATCCTGACCGCGAATAGCGTCAAACCAGGATGGCGGTAAAACTCAGAGAGCTCTGGGTCTTGCAGCCGGATGGCAGAATGTCCAACATAATACCCTAACCCGACGAAGCGAAAAAAAGAACTTTGCCATGAAATTAAATAGCCGCACGCAATCTGCACAAAATCCGCACAATAATTCCCCTGTTGTCCT
>NZ_JBCNNS010000044.1:0-30682 GCF_039594335.1 Raoultella sp. | reverse complement strand
CCGGTGCTGATCGAAAAACCCGTCGCCGACTCACCGGAACGTGCCCGGGAACTGGTCAATGCCGCCGCTCGTTATCAGGTTCCTGTGTTGGTGGGACACCACCGGCGGCATAACGCACTGATCGCCGTGGCGAAGAGAGTGATCGACAGCGGCGAACTCGGAAAAATCGTCACCGTCTCCGCACATTGGATACTGCAAAAGCCGGATGATTATTTTGATATTGCCTGGCGACGCGAGCCTGGCGCGGGACCGCTGCTGGTCAATCTGGTCCATGATATTGACCTGATGCGCTATCTGTTTGGCGAAGTCGATCAGGTACAGGCCTTTACCTCCCATGCCGTACGCCGGTTCGCCAACGAAGACAGCGCGGTGGTAAACCTTCGTTTCGCCAGCGGAGCATTAGGTAGCGCGGTGCTCACCGATTGCGGCGTCGGCCCCTGGAGCTGGGAGATGAACTCGCGAGAAAATGCGATCTACGCCCACGCGGCGGAAAACTGCTATCTGATTTCCGGTACCCGCGGCGCGCTGGCGATCCCGCAGATGCAGTGGTGGCGCTATGGCGACGCGCGCGGCTGGCTCCACCCGCTGCTAAGCGACAGGCTTCAGGTCGAGGCTATCGATCCCTTCATACTGCAGCTTGACCACTTTTTGCAGGTCATCACAGGCGAGGAGAAGCCGCTGATCGATGCTGCCGATGCGCTGCGCTCACTGGAGATCGTTGCTGCCATTCAGCAGATGGCTGACCAGGCGGCCTAATCCACATCAACAGGCGTCGGCGCAATACCGCATTGTGCCGACTTTTCTGCGGTCTTTACCGTGCGACCGCGCGAGGATAAAAGAAAAATAAATTTCATTTAAATGAAAAATGAAAATAAAAAATTCGTTATCTCATCGTCCCCTCTATCCCCTCTCGCTTTCCCGGCTAAAACATCAGTTAACCCAGGATTAATCATCATATTTACTACATTTTTAGTCAGAAAGTCGTTCGTCAGGCGCACACGGGACGGTGAGGATAATCTTGATAATTTTTCGATCTCTCTCCCATAAATAAAAATTTAATTTCATATAATAATTATAATGAAATAAAAATTCTCAAAAAGACGTTGACATTCCTCAGGCAGCAGTTTGGTCACCAGGACCGGCGCCAGAGTCTTGCCCCGCTTCCTTGAGCCGGGAGCGAATCTCATCAGACATCCGTACTTTGTATCAAGGAGAACACCATGTTAAACGGCATGCCCCCTCTGCCCCGCTCCCTGCGCTGGGGAATGGTCGGCGGCGGATCTACCAGCCAGATTGGCTACAGCCACCGCTCGGCCGCGCTGCGTGACAGTGTCTTTACCTTGCTGGCTGGCGCTTTTGATATTGATGCCGAACGCGGACGCCAGTTTGGTGAACAGCTCGGGATCGCGCCGAGGCGCTGCTATGCCGATTATCAAACGCTGTTTCGCGAAGAGGCGCTGCGTCCTGACGGTATTGAAGTGGTGTCGGTAACCACGCCGAACAATACCCATTTCGCCATTACCAAAGCGGCGCTGGAAGCCGGACTGCACGTGGTCTGTGAAAAACCGCTCTGCTTTACCGCCGCTGAAGCTCAGGAGCTGCGGGAGCTGAGCATAAAGCATAACAAAATCGTCGGCGTCACTTACGGCTATGCCGGGTATCAGATGATTCAGCAGGCACGACAGATGATTGCCAACGGGTTGCTCGGGCAAATTCGGATTATCAATATGCAGTTTGCCCACGGATTTCATAGTCAAGCCGTTGAACTGCAGGCGGAGTCAACCCGCTGGCGCGTCACGCCGAAGTATGCCGGACCAAGCTACGTGCTGGGCGATCTGGCAACGCATCCGCTCTTTGTCGCCGAAACAATGGCGCCACACCTCAATATTCGCCGTCTGATGTGTTCCCGCCAGAGTTTCGTCGCCTCGCGCGCACCACTGGAAGATAACGCCTTTGTGCTGATGGAATACGATAACGGCGCCATCGGCTCAATGTGGACCAGCGCAGTCAACAGCGGCGCAATGCACTCGCAAAAGGTACGCATCGTCGGCGAGAAAGCCAGCATCGAGTGGTGGGATGAGCATCCTAACCAACTCAGCTACGAGGTACAAGGTGAGCCGGCGCGGGTGCTTGAGCGCGGCATGCCATATCTCAGCGCCGCAGCCCTGGCAGACGATCGTATCGGTGGCGGCCACCCGGAGGGGCTGTTTGAAGCGTGGGCAAATCTCTATCGGCGCTATGCCATTGCCATTGATGCGATGGATCGGGGCGATCGCGCGTTTCTGGAGAACTTCTGGTACCCGGACGTTGAAGCCGGTCTGCATGGCGTCTATTGGGTGGAGCAATGCGTGAAATCCGCCGACGCCGGCAGCCAATGGGTTGACTTTAATTTACAATAACTACCATGAACCAGTGGAGCCTGCGCCACTGGTTTCTTTGTTTTCCCCGCGTTTACCTCATCATGCAACACAACAGTAATATCTGTTAAACAAACATTTATTTACGCTTCTGGCTGCCACCACTACACTAGTCGCAGTTTTTAGATTGAGGTGGTAATGAACGACAATAAAATGACGCCAGGTGAACTGCGCGCGACCTGGGGTCTGGGGACCGTATTCTCGCTGCGTATGCTCGGCATGTTTATGGTTCTGCCGGTGTTGACCACCTATGGTATGGCATTACAGGGCGCCAGCGAAGCGCTGATTGGCCTGGCCATTGGTATCTATGGCCTTGCTCAGGCCGTATTTCAGATTCCGTTCGGCCTGCTTTCCGACCGTATTGGTCGTAAACCGCTGATTGTCGGCGGTCTGTTAATCTTCGTTATCGGGAGCGTGATAGCCGCGCTGAGCGACTCCATCTGGGGCATCATTCTTGGGCGCGCGCTGCAAGGTTCCGGCGCGATTGCCGCGGCGGTCATGGCGCTACTCTCCGATTTAACCCGCGAACAGAACCGCACGAAGGCGATGGCCTTTATCGGCGTCAGTTTCGGCGTTACCTTTGCCATCGCCATGGTGCTGGGGCCGATTATTGCTCATCAGTTGGGCCTGCATGCGCTGTTCTGGATGATCGCCATCCTGGCAACGATCGGCATCCTGCTGACAATATGGGTGGTGCCAAACAGCCGCAACCACGTCCTGAACCGCGAATCCGGTATGGTGAAGGGCTGTTTCAGCAAAGTGCTTGCTGAGCCGAAGCTGCTGAAGCTCAACTTCGGCATTATGTGTCTGCATATCATGCTGATGTCCACCTTTGTGGCCCTGCCAGGCCAGCTGGAAGCCGCCGGTTTTCCTGCTGCCGAGCACTGGAAAATTTACCTGGTCACCATGCTGATTTCGTTTGTTTCGGTGGTGCCTTTTATCATCTACGCCGAAGTGAAGCGCAAGATGAAACATGTCTTTCTGTTCTGCGTCGCTCTCCTGTTGGTGGCCGAAATTGTCCTGTGGGGCGCGGGCGGCTATTTCTGGGAGCTGGTCGCGGGCGTTCAGCTGTTCTTCCTCGCCTTTAATCTGCTGGAAGCCCTGCTGCCTTCTTTGATCAGTAAAGAGTCGCCGGCGGGCTATAAAGGCACCGCAATGGGCATCTATTCAACCAGTCAGTTCCTTGGCGTGGCGATTGGCGGCTCGCTGGGCGGCTGGGTAGATGGCTACTTTGATTCACAAACCGTATTCCTGCTCGGCGCACTGCTGGCGATGCTGTGGCTGCTGGTTGCCGGGACGATGAGCGAACCGCCGTACGTCAGCAGCCTGCGGGTCGAAATTCCCAAGGATGTGGTTGCCGATAACGCGCTGCAGGAACGTCTGCAGAGCACTGAAGGGGTAAAACAGGTGCTGGTGGTGGCAAACGAACGGTCGGTGTATATCAAAATCGACAGTAAGGTGACCAACCGCTTCGAAATTGAGCAGGCCATCAAAGGGGCGTAAAAAAAGCGGGGCATTCCCCGCTTTTTTATTGGCTGACGTTTGCCGCTGATATGCCAGCTCAGCCCCGACTTAGTCGCGGAAGTTTTTGAACTGGAACGGCTGTCCCAGGTCGCCGCCGCGCACCAGCGCCATAACCGCCTGCAGATCGTCGCGGGCTTTACCGGTGACGCGAATCTCTTCGCCCTGAATTTGCGCCTGCACCTTCAGCTTGCTGTCTTTGATGAGCTTGACGATTTTTTTCTGCGTCGCGCTCTCAATCCCCTGCTTCAGTTTCGCATCGACAAACCAGGTTTTCCCACTGTGCACGAACTCGTCCGGCACTTCGATAGAACTGCCTTCAATGCCGCGTTTTAACAGCTTCGCACGCAGAATATCCAGCAGTTGGTTAATCTGGAAATCAGATTCGCTGAGAACCTTGATGGTCTCGTTTTTTTCGTTCAGTTCGAAGCTCGCTTCAACGTTACGAAAATCAAAACGCGACTCCACTTCACGGGTCGCATTCTCTACGGCGTTTCGAACTTCCTGAAGATCGACTTCAGAGACAATATCGAAAGATGGCATCTTTTCTTCTCCTTCTGTTTCTTTTGCGTTGCATAATACCCGCAACGCAACATAACTCAACTGGTTATCCCGCAAGCATAGCCGATGTTCCGATGCTCAAGGCACGCCAGGCCACCGAGGCGTAGCTGCAGTCCGTAGTGCAACGAGTATATACTTCAGCTATACATGCCTGGGGTAGTCGCAGGTGAGGAGGAACAATGAAAGTAACCGTACTCGGATGCGGTGCCCTGGGGCAGCTGTGGCTAACCGCGTTATGCAAACACGGACACGAGGTCCAGGGCTGGCTGCGCGTCCCACAACCCTTTTGTAGCGTCAATCTGATCGAGACTGACGGGACGATGTTTAATGAGTCGTTAACCGCCAACGATCCTGACTTTCTCGCCAGCAGCGATCTGCTGCTGGTGACCCTAAAAGCCTGGCAGGTCTCCAACGCGGTAAAAAATCTGGCGCAAATTCTTCCCGCCTCCTCTCCGGTTCTGCTTATCCATAACGGGATGGGGACCGTCGATGAGCTGAAAGGCGTGCAGCAGCCACTGCTGCAAGGCTCCACAACCCAGGCCGCGCGCCGTGACGGTAACATCATTGTGCACGTTGCCAACGGCACGACGCATATCGGCCCGGCGAAAGACTATCCGCAGGATTACAGCGACCTTGCCGATATCCTGCAAAGTGTCCTGCCGGACGTTGCCTGGCACAATAATATCCGCCCGGCAACGTGGAGCAAGCTGGCGGTCAACTGCGTAATTAACCCGCTGACGGCACTGAAAGAGTGCCGCAACGGCGATTTGCGCGACTATCCGCAGGAAGTTGAGGTCATCTGCCGGGAGGTCGCCGCGGTCATGGAGCGTGAAGGTATTCATACTTCACCGGAAAACCTGTTATTTTATGTCCATCAGGTAATTGAAAGTACTGCAGAAAATATCTCTTCGATGTTGCAGGATATCCGCGCGCAACGTCGCACGGAAATCGACTATATCACCGGATTTCTATTGAAGCGCGCCCGCGCTCACGGCGTTGCCGTACCGGAAAACGCCCGTTTGTTTGAACTGGTAAAACGTAAGGAGAATGAATATGAGCGCGTCGGCACTGATTTGCCTCGCCCCTGGTAGCGAAGAGACCGAAGCAGTCACCACGATGGATTTACTGGTCCGCGGCGGTGTGCAGGTCACCACTGCCAGTGTCGCCAGCGACCGCAGCCTGACTATCGTCTGCTCGCGGGGCGTCAAACTGCAGGCGGATGCGCCGCTGGTAGAGGTCGCCGACGGCGATTATGACATCATCGTCCTTCCCGGCGGGATAAAAGGCGCGGAGTATTTCCGCGACAGCCCGCTGCTGGTGGAAACGGTCCGCCAGTTTCATCTTTCCGGGCGCATAGTCGCCGCCATCTGCGCGGCGGCGGCGACCGTACTGGTACCGCATAACCTTTTCCCCATTGGCAACATGACCGGTTTTCCGGCCCTGAAGGATCGCATCCCTGAAGAACAGTGGCAGGACAAGCGCGTCGTCTGGGACCCGCGGGTCAACCTGCTCACCAGCCAGGGGCCGGGAACAGCCATTGATTTTGCGCTCAAAATGATCGACCTGCTGGTCGGGCGTGAAAAAGCCCATGAGGTCGCGTCACAACTGGTGATGGCGGCGGGGATTTATAACTACTACGAAGCCTGATTTTCCGCGGTGATCGCCCGGATAACGCAGGAGTGCCGCTATCCGGGATGTCCGTGACGCTTCGCGGTTTACGGGCGGTAAACCTTCACGTTCTCAAAGCCCTGCTCACGCAGATACAGCGCCTGCAGACGGCTCATCACGCCACGTTCGCACCACAGCAGCCAGGTTTTACTCTGGTCGAGATTGCCGAACTGGGTGCTCAGCTTGTAGAACGGCAATGACATAACATCAACGCCTTCGACCTTCAGCGGCTTTTCATCCTGCTCGTCAACGGAACGAATATCCAGAATGACGTCGTTCGGACTAAAACCGTTCACGGTTTCAACTTCCACTACTTCCTGCTGAGTCTGCTGGGCGATATCGCGAATATCCACGTTATTCGCTTCCGCCACCACTTTATCGAGGATGCTAAAGTCGAAGTTCTCTTCTTCTGCCTCAATCTTCGCCTTCACCGCTTTCACGGTCGGGCTCTTCGAAATCACGCCGCAATACTCCGGCATGGTGCGGGCAAAATCTTCGGTACCGATTTCACGAGCCAGGTCGATGATGTGCTCTTTATCGTGCGCAATCAGCGGACGCAGAATCAGCGTGTCGGAGACATTGTCGATCAGACGCAGGTTGGTCAGGGTCTGGCTGGACACCTGGCCCAGCGCTTCGCCAGTCACCAGAGCCTGCACGCCATAGCGTTCGGCTACTTTCGACGCCGCACGAACCATCATGCGCTTCAGCACCACGCCCATCTGACCGTCATCGACTTTTTCAAGGATCTCTCCCACGACCGGTTCGAAGTTAATCGCCACGAAACGGACGCGGTGTGAGCTGCCGAAGCGGTTCCACAGGTAGTGCGCCACCTGACGAACGCCAATTTCATGCGCGGCGCCGCCAAGATTAAAGAAGCAGTAGTGTACGCGACAGCCGCGACGCATCAGCATGTAGCTGGAGACGCCGGAGTCGAAGCCGCCGGAAATCAGCGACAGCACATCTTCCTGCGTGCCAATCGGGAAACCACCAATGCCTTCGTAGCGCCCTTTGACCAACAGCAAACGATCGTTTTCAATTTCCAGATTGACCGTAATGTCCGGGTCAGTCAGTTTCACGCGCGCCGTTTCGATATGCTGGTTCAGACCACCGCCAACGTAGCGTTCCACTTCGATAGAGGTAAACTCATGCTTACCGCGACGTTTTACGCGCACGCAGAAAGTTTTGCCTTCCAGCGCTTCACGCCACAGCGGCAGCGTTTTCTCAAAAATATCGTGCAGTGAGGTAAACGGGACGTCTTCGACTTCCAGAATATGGTGGATACCCGGGATTCGGGTTAGGGCATCGCGAATAATCGGACGCTGATTTTCGTCTTTCGCGCGAACTTCGATATGATCCCAATGACGCACGACGGCAAGCGTCTCATCATAGTTTTTGAGAACGTTACGAATGTTCCCGGTTAAGATCTTAATGAAGCGCAATCTCACGGATTGGCTTTTGATGGTGATTTCCGGGAACAATTTAATGATAAACTTCATGGCGACAATAGTTCGTTGGCAAGCCCGACGGGGCTTTAAGCAAAAGTTGTACTGCAGTGCACCGCGGTGCCTGCATCCAGGGAGCGCAGTATATCACCATTGCGTACATTGCGCCTCGCATTGCGCGTTTTACATAAAATCATTCAGGATGCACTCGCGCGATGGGGGCATAAGCAACTTGCCCGCCACCCGTTTGCGCGCTTTCGGCAACGATTCAGCGAAAGGATGACGTGTATATTTGCTTAACCACGTGACTTCGTTACCATATTGCTGTCGCGACATTACAAGAGTCTATATTCACTATGCCAAAGAAAAATGAGGCCCCGGCCAGCTTTGAAACCGCCCTGGGCGAGCTGGAGCAGATTGTTAATCGTCTGGAAAGCGGTGCGCTGACGTTAGAAGAGGCGCTCAGCGAATTTGAGCGCGGCGTACAATTGGCGCGTCAGGGGCAGGCCCGATTGCAGCAGGCCGAACAGCGGGTCCAGATTCTGCTGGCCGACAGCGAGGACAGCCCGCTGACGCCGTTTACACCGGATGCTGAATAAATGGACTTCTCGCAACAATTACAGTCTTGCGTTGAGCAGGCCAACGACGCGCTACGCCGTTTCCTCGCGCCGCTGCCTTTTCAGAACACTCCGCTGGTTGAAGCCATGCAGTACGGCGCACTATTAGGCGGAAAACGCCTGCGTCCGTTCCTCGTCTATGCCACCGGCGACATGTTCGGCGTCAGCCGCGCGACGCTGGACGCCCCGGCCGCCGCCGTCGAATGCATCCATGCTTACTCTCTGATGCATGACGATCTGCCCGCCATGGACGATGACGATCTGCGCCGTGGTCTGCCGACCAGCCACATTAAATTTGGCGAAGCGAACGCAATTCTTGCCGGAGATGCCCTACAAACGCTGGCATTTTCTATACTGAGTGATGCGCCAATGCCCGAAGTGCCTGACAGCGATCGTCTGGCTATGGTTTCGACATTGGCTCAGGCCAGCGGCGTCGCCGGAATGTGCGGCGGACAAGCGCTGGATCTGCAAGCCGAAGGCCACCAGGTTGACCTGCTGGCGCTGGAGCGCATCCATCGCCACAAAACCGGCGCACTGATATGCGCCGCAGTGCGTATGGGCGCGCTGAGCGCAGGTGAACGCGGCCGTGCGGCCGTGCCGGCGCTCGATCGCTTTGCGCAAAATATCGGTCTCGCCTTCCAGGTCCAGGATGACATTCTTGACGTGGTAGGGGATACTGCGACCCTTGGCAAACGTCAGGGAGCTGACCAGCAGCTAGGCAAAAGCACGTATCCTGCGCTTTTGGGACTTGAACAAGCGCGTCAAAAAGCGCATGACCTGATTGAAGACGCCCGTCAGTCGCTGAGTGAGCTGGCCGCGCAATCTCTGGATACTACGGCACTGGAAGCGCTCGCGAATTACATAATTCAGCGTGATAAATAAACAATAAGAGTCTCTGATGAGTTTTGATATTGCCAAATACCCGACCCTGGCGCTGGTGGATTCCACCCAGGAGTTGCGTTTGTTGCCGAAAGACAGCCTGCCGAAACTGTGCGACGAACTCCGGCGCTACCTGCTGGATAGCGTCAGCCGTTCCAGCGGGCATTTTGCCTCCGGCCTCGGTACGGTCGAACTGACCGTGGCGCTTCACTACGTCTATAACACGCCTTTTGACCGTTTAATCTGGGACGTGGGCCATCAGGCCTATCCGCATAAAATTCTGACCGGGCGCCGGGATAAAATCGGCACCATTCGTCAGAAAGGCGGGCTGCATCCGTTCCCGTGGCGCGGCGAAAGTGAATATGACGTCCTGAGTGTCGGCCACTCATCAACCTCCATTTCTGCGGGCATCGGAGTAGCGATTGCCGCGGCGAAAGAAGACAAACAGCGACGCGCGGTCTGCGTCATTGGCGACGGCGCAATTACCGCAGGTATGGCGTTTGAGGCCATGAACCATGCGGGCGATATCAAACCCGATCTGCTGGTGGTGCTGAATGACAACGAAATGTCGATCTCGGAGAATGTCGGCGCGCTGAATAATCATCTGGCGCAGCTGCTCTCCGGAAAACTGTACTCCACGCTGCGCGAAGGCGGCAAAAAGGTCTTCTCTGGCGTGCCGCCGATTAAAGAACTGCTCAAACGTACCGAAGAGCATCTCAAAGGCATGGTCGTTCCCGGTACCCTGTTTGAAGAGCTGGGCTTCAACTACATCGGCCCGGTGGATGGTCACGATGTACTCGGTCTGGTCAATACGCTGAAAAATATGCGCGACCTGAAAGGGCCGCAATTCCTGCATATTATGACCAAAAAAGGTCGCGGCTATGAGCCGGCGGAAAAAGACCCGATTACCTTCCACGCGGTGCCTAAATTTGACCATACCAGCGGGGTTTTGCCGAAAAGCAGCGGCGGCCTGCCCTCCTACTCGAAAATTTTTGGCGACTGGCTGTGCGAAACCGCGGCGAAAGACAGCAAGCTGATGGCCGTTACACCGGCGATGCGCGAAGGCTCGGGTATGGTCGAGTTTTCCAGGAAATACCCTGACCAGTATTTCGATGTGGCGATTGCGGAACAGCACGCGGTGACGTTCGCCGCCGGCCTGGCGATCGGCGACTACAAACCGGTAGTGGCCATTTACTCCACCTTCCTGCAGCGTGCCTACGATCAGGTGATTCACGATGTCGCTATCCAGAAGCTGCCGGTTTTGTTTGCCATCGACCGTGCGGGAATCGTCGGCGCCGACGGACAAACGCATCAGGGAGCATTCGATCTCTCCTTCCTGCGCTGTATCCCGGATATGGTGATCATGACGCCAAGCGACGAAAACGAATGCCGTCAGATGCTCTACACCGGCTATCACTACAATGAAGGGCCAAGCGCGGTTCGCTACCCCCGAGGTTCCGGCACCGGCGCCACGCTGGAGCCGCTGGCCTCGCTGCCGCTCGGCAAAGGCGTGGTGAAACGCACGGGCAAAAAAGTGGCGATCCTCAACTTCGGCACTCTGCTGCCGGAAGCCGCACAGGTGGCAGACAAGCTCAACGCCACGTTGGTCGATATGCGTTTTGTTAAACCCCTCGATGATACTCTTATTTTGCAGCTTGCCGCCGACCACGATGTGCTGGTGACGGTGGAAGAGAATGCCATTATGGGCGGCGCAGGCAGCGGCGTGAATGAGCTGCTGATGGCCCATCGCCGTGTGGTTCCTGTGCTGAATATCGGCCTGCCGGACTTCTTTATTCCCCAAGGAACGCAGGAAGAAGTACGCGCCGACCTCGGCCTTGATGCTGCCGGCATGGAAGCAAAAATCAGCGCCTGGCTTGCCTGAGTCCTCTCTCCTAACGGCGCCTGCTATGCTTAAAGGATACCCTTTCTGTTGATAGCAGGAGCCGTTCATGCACTACATCACACCTGGAGCAACCCACCTGCGGGTCTCCCGACTTTGTCTCGGCTGTATGACCTTTGGCGAGCCGGATCGAGGTAAGCACGCCTGGACCCTACCTGAAGAGAGCAGCCGACCGCTCATTCAACGCGCGCTGGAAGGCGGCATCAACTTTTTCGATACCGCAAACAGCTACTCTGACGGCAGCAGCGAAGAGATTGTTGGCCGAGCGCTACGCGATTTCGCCCGCCGCGACGACGTGGTGGTGGCCACGAAAGTGTATCACCAGGTCGGGGATCTGCCGGAAGGCCTCTCGCGTGCGCAAATCCTGCGTTCTATTGACGACAGCCTGCGACGCTTAGGCATGGAATATGTCGACCTGCTGCAGATCCATCGTTGGGATTACAGCACGCCGATTGAAGAGACTCTGGAAGCGCTGAATGAGGTCGTTAAGGCCGGCAAAGCACGTTATATCGGTGCCTCATCGATGCACGCTCGCCAGTTTGCGCAGGCGCTACAGCTTCAGGAGAGCAACGGCTGGGCGCGCTTTGTGACCATGCAAGATCATTACAACCTGATCTATCGTGAAGAAGAGAACGAGATGCTGCCGCTGTGCCAGCGCGCAGGCGTATCGGTCATTCCGTGGAGCCCGCTGGCGCGAGGCCGCCTCACCCGCCCATGGGGCGAAACTACCGCCCGGCTGGTATCCGATGAGTTTGGCAAATCGCTCTACAGCGCCAGCGATGAAAACGATGAGCTGATTGCGCAGAATCTGGCTGAAATGGCGGAAGACGTTGGCGCCAACCGCGCCCAGGTGGCGCTGGCCTGGCTACTGAGTAAACCCGGCGTCGCCGCGCCGATTATCGGCGCCTCAAGACAGGAGCAACTGGATGAACTGCTGCATGCGGTCGATTTAACGCTAACGCCGGAGCAGATCGAAAAACTGGAGGCGCCGTATAAACCGCACCCGATTGTCGGGTTCAAGTAACGCTCTGTTGCCACAAAGCTGCCGACTCGCGCTGCGCTTAGCCAGGCGACAGGTTCTGGGTCAGGTAGCCCGGACAGGTGCACAGCACCGCCTCCGGGAAGCGCCTGGCTCCTGCTTGCGCTATTTCCCGGCGGCGCTACGCTAACCGGGCGGTACTGTGTTTAGAAAAGACCGATAGGCCAGTGGTGTCCTATCAGATACAGCACGCCGGCGGAGATCACCCCGGCGACGATATCATCGACCATGATCCCCATCCCGCCGTGGATATTGCGGTCAAACCAGCGAATCGGCCACGGTTTCCACATATCAAAAATACGGAAAATCACAAACCCGGCGGCGACCCATTGCCAGTCAAGCGTCGGCAGCGCCATCAGGGTAATCCACATCCCGACAAACTCATCCCAGACGATACTGCCGTGGTCATGGGTGCCCATATCTTTCGCCGTGCGGTGGCAAATATACACTCCAATACAGATGCTCATCATCACCACCAACGAATAGAGCTGCCAGGGGAGAAAAATCATCAGATACCAGAACGGAATCGCCGCCAGCGACCCCATTGTGCCGGGCACCACGGGGCTTAACCCACTGCCAAAACCGGTCGCCAGTAAATGCCAGGGATTCAGCATATTGAGACGGCTTTTTGCGACATCATGACTACGCACCAAAGTGATCGTACCCCTGTAAATCCATCTGGACCGGTTTACCGGATTGCATCAACTGCAAACCGTCCGCCTCGGCGCTAATCTGTCCAATGCAGGTAAAACGCGCCCCAAGCTGGCCGATAGCCACATCAAGCGCGCCGCGGTTAAGCTCCGGCACGGTGAAGCACAGTTCATAGTCTTCACCGCCAGAGAGCGCCCAGCGCAGCGCCTGCTCCGTCTCGACATGGCGCAGCAGCGCCTCGGATAACGGCATCGCGTCAAGGTCGATCCGCGCGCCGCAGCCGCTGGCCTTCAGAATATGGCCCAGATCGGAGATCAGACCGTCGGACAGATCAATCGCCGAGCTGGCCAGATCGCGCAGCGCCTGCCCTTGCAGCACGCGCGGCATCGGACGCAAATGGCGCGCCAGCAGGTAGTCGGCATCAGTTGCTGACTCAACCGCCAGACGATCCTGCAAAATGGCCAACCCTGCGGCGCTGTCGCCGGGGGTGCCGGTGACGTATATCCAGTCGCCGGGTTTCGCACCGGAACGCTTCAAAGCGCGCCCTGGCGGGACAAAACCGTGAATACCCAGGGTCATCGACAGTGGACCGCGCGTGGTATCACCGCCGATCAGCTGCATATCGTAATAGTTGAGCTGCACGAACAGGCTGTCGCTGAACGCTGCCAGCCACGCTTCATCTGCTTCCGGTAGCGTTAACGCCAGCGTCAACCACGCCGGTTCGGCGCCCATCGCAGCGAGATCGCTCAGATTGACCGCCAGCGCCTTGTAAGCCAGATCGGCAGGATCGATATCAGGTAAAAAATGGTTGCCCGCCACCAGGGTGTCGGTGCTGATTGCCAGCGTTTTTTTCTCGGGAATATTCAGGAGAGCGCAGTCGTCGCCGATGCCGGTTTCCACATCGAGACGCATGCTTTTTACGCGATCAAAATAACGGGCAATCAGGGAAAATTCTCCACATGCCATACGTTATGCCTCAGCAAAAGAAAAGAATAAGGCCGGACCTTGCGTGGATGACATCCCGCGAGATCCGGCCTGGAGTTTACTTTCTGTTGGGACGAATTGCCGGGGCTGCTTTGTCCAGCACGCCGTTAACAAACTTGTGGCTATCTTCGGCGCCGAAGGTTTTCGCCAGTTCGATAGCTTCGTTAATCGCAACTTTGTACGGCACATCGTCACGTTTAGACAGCTCGAACAGGGCGATACGCAGTACCGCTTTCTCCACCTGGCCCAGCTCTTCAAGCAGGCGGGACAGGTACGGCTTCATCAGGCCGTCGAGGTATGCGCTGTTAGTCGCCACTCCGGACAGCAGTTCGCGGAAATACAGAACGTCGACACCTTTAACATCCTGTTCCGCCAGGAACTGGTATTCAACATCAGCGATGTCGTTCTGGGACAACTGCCAGGAGTAAAGCGCCTGGACGGCACACTCACGGGCGCGGCGACGAGCAGCAGGTTTCACGGAATTCCCCTTACAAAAAAATTCAGGCCTTGATGGCTTTCAATACGTTAATCATTTCCAGCGCGGTCAGCGCAGCTTCTGCGCCTTTGTTACCGGCTTTGGTACCAGCGCGTTCGATGGCTTGTTCAATGCTTTCTGTCGTCAGAACACCAAAGGCTACCGGGATTTCGCTGTCCTGCGCGACATGTGCGAGGCCATTGCTTGCTCCGCCAGCCACATATTCAAAGTGCGCGGTACCACCACGAATCACCGTCCCCAGAGCAATCACTGCGTCATATTTACCGGTTTTAGCCAGCACGCCAGCCGCCAGCGGCAGCTCATACGCGCCTGGAACCCAAACAACGGTAATATTTTCATCTTTTACCTGACCGATGCGCTTGAGTGCGTCAATAGCACCTTCCAGCAGGCTGTCATTGATAAAGTTGTTGAAACGCGCAATGGTGATGGCGACGCGAGCGTCCGGGGTAGCAACGTTAGCTTCAATAATGTTCATACTCTTCCTTCGGGTTCATATAGCCCCGCAAGGGGGGCGGATTCTATCATAATAATTTATACACTTCATCCTTCATACTGCCTCCGCGTTGGCTGCGCCTGTCACCCCCAGTTGCTTACGGCGGTAAGCGTCCGGGGATGCTCTGGTTGGCCGCCTCGACGCAGTTTGAATGATTCCGCGTCGCGATGCTGCTTTCCCTTTCGGTCAGGGAAATTATGCGCCGACTAAATGCAGGCAAAGATCGGGGCCTGTCTGGCGTATCTCGTTGAATTTGAAATGGGGGGCATCAGCCAGTTTCTCAAGCCCCGGGAGCACGCATAGCCCTCGCGCATCACTGCCTAACAGTTTAGGCGCAATATAGACGATAAGCTCATCCACCAGCCCTGCCTGCAATAGCGCACCGGCGAGCGTCGAGCCCGCTTCCACCCAAATACTGTTAACCTGCTGTTTGCCAAGCTGCATCATCAGTAATACCAGATCGAGATGGCCATTGTGTTCCGGCACCATCAGCGTGCGCACGCTTTCCGGCCAACCGCGATCATCGGCCAGAGTACGGGCAAACAGCGTCTCTCCCGCCTGCTGCACGATGCGATGTTCAGGGGTAACGCGATTATGGCTATCGATCACAATGCGCAGCGGCTGGCGCAGGTTTTCCTGCGGATAGCGCGCGCGAATATCGGGATCGAGTTCTTCCCAGCGCACGGTTAATGCCGGATCGTCTGCCAGCACGGTCGCGCTGCTGGTCAGGATCGCATGGCTTTGCGCACGCAGCCGCTGCACGTCGCGTCGCGCCTGTGGAGAGGTGATCCACTGGCTTTCGCCGCTGGCCATCGCGGTGCGACCGTCCAGTGAAGCGCCCATTTTTAGCTGTGTGTAGGGGAAACCGGTGCGCATCCGCTTGAGAAAGCCTTTGTTCAACGCTTCGGCTTCGCCCATCATCAGGCCATGGCTGACGTCAATACCGGCCTGCTGCAGGCGATACAGGCCACGCCCCGCCACCTGCGGGTTGGGGTCCTGCATGGCGGCCACAACGCGGGTAACGCCTGCGGCAATCAGCGCGTCGCAGCATGGCGGTGTACGGCCATGATGGCTGCAGGGCTCCAGGGTCACATAAGCGGTGGCGCCTCGGGCTTTTTCGCCGGCCATACGCAGCGCATGCACTTCTGCATGCGGCTCGCCGGCGCGATAATGAAAACCTTCGCCGACGATCTCACCGTCCTTGACGATCACACAGCCGACATTTGGATTGGGATGGGTCGTGAAGCGCCCGCGCTGCGCCAACTTAAGCGCTCGCGCCATGTACATTTCGTCATGCATGGCTTAATCCTGTAAGCGGGCGATCTCTTCGCCGAATTCTTTGATATCTTCAAAACTACGATAGACGGAAGCAAAGCGGATATAGGCCACTTTATCGAGTTTTTTCAGTTGATCCATCACCAGATTGCCGATCATCTTGCTCGGGATTTCACGCTCGCCGGTACCGCGTAAATGGGTTTTGATATGATTAAGCGCCATTTCCACGTCATCGGCGCTGACCGGCCGTTTTTCCAACGCTTTCAGCATTCCGCTGCGCAGCTTATCTTCATTGAAAGGTTCCCGCACATCGTTGCTTTTGACCACACGCGGCATCACCAGCTCTGCTACCTCGAAGGTTGTGAAACGTTCGTTACAAACCAGACACTGCCGACGACGACGCACAGAAGAACCCTCACCCACCAGACGAGAGTCGATCACTTTGGTATCTACGGCGAAACAGAAAGGGCAATGCATAGCGCGTCCTGAGAGGAAGTTAAACTGACAGATAGTTTACCGCGAAGTGCCCCGACAACAAAGAAAGAGCTTTTGAGACAAAGGATCTATGGCTCGTGGACGGAGACGATCTACTATGAAATATCCCCAGAAAACGGAATCCATGACCATGACAAGACGTTATTTGAAGTTGGCTATGTTGACCACTCTGTTTACACTCAGCGCCTGCGCACAGCAAAGTGAAGTCCGCCAAATGCATGAAAGCGTGAGCACATTGAGCAAAGAGATGACTCAGCTTAATCAGCAGACGGTGAAAATTACCCAGCAAAACGCGCTGAATGCGAAATCCAACAGCGGCGTTTATCTTTTGCCCGGCGCCAATACTCCGGCGCGCCTCGAAAGCCAGATCGGCACATTGCATATGTCGCTGCGTGACATCGCCGCCGATGCCGACGGGACCCGCCTGACGTTACGTATTCAGGGAGAATCAAACGACCCGCTACCGGCGTTTAGCGCCACCCTCGCCTGGGGACAAATCACCGGCACCACGCAGAATTACCAGGAAGTTAACGTGCGCGATCGGCTGATTAGCGCGCCCGCCAGCATCCTGGCGCCGAGCGACGTCGATATTCCGCTACGCCTGAACGGCACCACGCCGGCGCAACTCGGCTTCCTGCGCATTCACGATATCCAGCCTGCAACCGCACAATAATCACCTTCGCCGGGTGTCACCGACACCCGGTATTACCCGGTAAAAATCCATTTACAATTTTTCCAAACAGTTCAGCAAAAATTGACCGTATGGATTAATTTCAGTGGCATTTTGTCAGGAAATGCATAAAAATGTGAACGCAATCGATTACTTATGTTTACGTTATGTGAAACAACACGTATTTTTGTGAGCAATGATTCCTATAATAGACCCCCACAGAAATACGAAATATTTAGAAACGCTTCGGCACGGTCCTTCACGCCTTTTGGCTTAATTTAAACAGTGGCATCATTATGAAAAAAGCATTACTGGCAGCAGGCGCCGTACTGGCGCTGTCCACATCGTTCACTGCTGGCGCGGCAGAAAACGACAAACCGCAGTACCTGTCTGATTGGTGGCACCAGAGTGTGAACGTGGTGGGTAGCTACCACACACGTTTTGGACCACAAATCCGTAACGATACCTATCTGGAATACGAAGCGTTTGCTAAAAAAGACTGGTTTGATTTCTACGGTTACATGGATGCTCCAGTATTCTTCGGCGGTAACAGCACGGCCAAGGGGATCTGGAACCACGGTTCCCCACTGTTTATGGAAATTGAGCCGCGTTTCTCTATCGACAAGCTGACCAATACCGATCTCAGCTTCGGTCCGTTCAAAGAGTGGTATTTCGCCAACAACTATATCTACGATATGGGCCGCAACGCATCCGGTCGTCAGAGCACCTGGTATATGGGTCTGGGTACCGACATCGATACCGGCCTGCCGATGAGCCTGTCTCTCAACGTCTATGCGAAATATCAGTGGCAGAATTATCAGGCATCCAACGAAAACGAATGGGATGGCTACCGTTTCAAAGTGAAATACTTTGTCCCGCTGACCGATCTGTGGGGCGGCTCGCTGAGCTATATCGGTTTCACCAACTTTGACTGGGGTTCCGATCTGGGCGATAACAACGCTTATGACGTGAACGGCAAGCACGCGCGCACCAGCAATTCCATCGCTTCCAGCCACATCCTGGCGCTGAACTACGCGCACTGGCACTACTCGGTAGTGGCTCGTTACTTCCATAACGGCGGTCAGTGGGCCGATGATGCGAAAATGAACTTCGGCGATGGTGACTTCAACGTTCGCTCTACCGGCTGGGGTGGTTACTTCGTAGTAGGTTACAACTTCTGATCCTGCCTGATAGTCCCCGGCCTGTGCGCCGGGGATATCGCTTGACCCGCATTAGGACTCACGCACTTCGCGCCTCACTTTACGCAGAAAATCACTCAATGAACGGTCGGCCCGCTCGCTGAACAGGCGCCCGGTGGCAACCACGTCCAGGCAGCGATCGAGACGAAAGCAGCGGTAATCGTCGCGGAGCTCACACCAGCTCACCAGCAGCCAGCGTTCCCCCCAGAAAAAGAGTCCCAGCGGCAGCACTTCGCGCTGCGACACGTTTCCCGCTTCATCGCGGTAATGTAGCGCCAGCACCTGCTGGCCGGAAACCGCCCGATGCACCAGATCAAACTGCGCCTTACTGTAGCCCTGGGCGCCAAAATCCGGCGCAAACAAGCGCGATTGCTCGGCCTTACGCCGGCTCTCCTCAGGTAAAATCGCGAGCACCTTTTCCCGGGCCGACTCCAGTGACTGGGACAGCGATTCGCCTCCCCAGGTTTGCAGTAGGCGAATGGCGGCCACCAGCGCTTCCGACTCCTGGGTCGTCAGCATCAGAGGCGGTAAACTGTAGCCTGCCAGCAGGCGATATCCGCTTCCGGCCTCGCCCTCCACCGGCACACCGGAGAGCGACAGGTCGCGGATATCCCGGTAGATGGTGCGCTCCGACACACCGAGCCGCTCCGCCAGCAGCCCGGCGGTGGTCAATCTTCTCCCCCGCAGAATCTGAACGATTTGAAAAAGGCGGTCGGCGCGTCGGCTCATTTCTGTTATCTCATTTGTTAGAGCCTGTCCCGATATGCGTCATTGGCGTAGCCAGTTTGGGCCCGGACAGCGCACAGCAACCGGAGCGTACAGGTAGCACGTGAGGATTGCGGGCACTGCCCGAGTTCAAAATGGCAAGCCAAAAAGCATTAATGGGTCGGGCTCTTAGGTTGATGCAAGCCAATCCGATTACCTTCGCTATCAATAAACAGCGCGATGGCGCCAATATCGTTCGCCAGCTCAAGCGGGCCAAAGACGCAGCTCCCGCCAGCGGAGTTCACGCGGTCGAGTGTGGCGGCCAGATTGTCAGTATGCAGATAGAGAATACATCCTTGATCGCTAGGTTTAACCCCGTCAAATTTTGCCAGCGCGCCGCCGGTAGCCGGATCCTGATACGGGAAAACGGCCATTTCAGTACAATCCATATTTTCCCGACGCAGTGTCACCTGCAGCACCGGCTCGTAAAACGCCACGGCACGATCCATATCGGCGACCGGAATTTCAAACCAGTTAATTACGGTGTTCATACATCCTCCTGTCCATTGTTTGGGTTCAGGAGGAGTGTATGGCAGGGCTACTGACAGCATACTGTCAGTAGGGTTTGGCATCACAGCCGCCACACAATTGGCTGCTGGCGGTTAATCCTCCGTGCAAACCAGGGCCCGCTGCTTATCAAGCAGCCAGGGGCGGAGATAACCCACGGTGTTCGAAAACGGCAGCACCGCCTCCGGTAGCGCAATCCCCAGTTGTTCCCGGATATAGCGACGTCGGGTGACAATACGCTGCCAAAGTTCCGGATACGCCTGCGCCAGCTCGTGGCGCAGAGACTCGTCCGCCAGCGCCACGGTGTCTTCAATGCTGACGCCAGCGTAACCCGCTCGCGAAGGAATAATATCGATTTGCAGGATCATACCGCTCTGCAAGCAGGCGTCGGAATTCGGCCCGATAGGCGAACAGAGCCACTCTTCATCGGCCACCAGATGCCCTGGATTAAGATGCCAGCGGTACTCCGCCTTTGGCAGAACCCGTTCGATCAGGGCGTACATCTCACCGCCGCGCATTCCGATACGCAGATTCTCCAGCCAACTGACCACCGCCCGGAAATAGGGCTTCGCGACCACATCGAGGTAATCCGCCACTTCCGGCGCCAGCTCCGTCTCATCGCTGACCACATAGGCTGCACGGCTGCTTAAGCCGCCTTTAAACCCGGTGGTGAGCGAAAATTTATCGCCGCGACAGATAACCTTATCGCCAGGATAGAGACGGGCATCGGCGAAGCGATCGCCGGTGGCGGCAATCATCACCACGTTGTTGGGCTGCCCATCCGCCGCCAGCAGAGCGCCTGTCTGCTTCTCCGTTTTACCCGGCGCAATCGTATTAAGCGCAGAGAGAAGCGCCGTCGACGCCAGGTTGGCGCCATATTCATAGTGGGCGAGCTCATTGGCAGAATTTACCGTTCTCACTCCACCATCCGGGGCGACAAATAATGCCGTGGCATTGGCCACAACTGCCTGCTGCTCCGCAGCCTGGCGAATCGCGTCAACGATAAAAGCAGGCAGATCGAACATTGACATACGGTCGTCAGCGCTGCCGGTAAACAGCTTCCAGCCCACCAGACCCATCCTTTTCCCGCGGCGAATACCGGCATCCTGCAGCAGCTGCGGCAGACTCTTTTCATTGCTCATCGGCTGATTCGGCAACGAGAACCACGGCGCATGGATCGCCCGATTTTCCAGCCGGGCAAAGGCCGCCAGCTTGAGGTTTTCATTGCCCAGCACCAGCACCGCTTCCCCATCGCGATGCAATACCAACAGGGCTTCTTCAAAACGAGGGATAAAGCCGGTGAGATACTCGAAGTTACCTCCGTGCTCTTTATCGGCATACACGATCAGCGTGTCGTAGCCATGCTGGTGCATTTGCGCAAGCACCTTCGCTTTACGCTGGCGTAGCGTTTCATCACTGAGCGTGACGGAAGGCACATCGTGCCAGACGGTCGGTTGGGCGACGGCAGACAGGACTATGGCGGCCATGGGGGATCTCCATCTCATTAAGCACTAAGAGTGGAGAGTAGCGAAATTTGGCCGGGATGTAATAAAAAAATCCCGGCCTTGCGACCGGGATTGGTTTATTTGAACGCGTCGGCTTTACGGCAGAATTGACGGCTGATCCGCCCCTTCTTTTTCCACCTTCTGCTGCAGCATATGCTCACGCTTCATGCCCAGCTTCAGCGCCAGTGCGGACGCAACGTAGATAGATGAGGCCGTACCAATGGAGACACCGATCAGCATGGTCAGCGAGAAGCCTTCCAGCACCGGGCCACCAAAGAGATACAGCATCAGGATCACAACCAACGTGGTTCCGGAGGTGATCAAGGTACGATGCAGCGTCTGGGTCAACGACACGTTGAAGATCTCATACGGCGTACCGCGACGGATCTTACGGAAGTTTTCACGGATACGGTCTGATACCACGATGCTGTCGTTCAGCGAGTAGCCGATAACCGACATCAGCGAGGCGACGATGGTCAGGTCAATCTCGATATGGAACAGCGAGAGGATGCCCATCGTAATGACCACGTCGTGCGCCAGCGCGATAACCACCCCGGCGGCAAGACGCCACTCGAAACGGAAACCAACGTACACCAGGATACAGATTAACGCCGCCAGCAGCGCCAGCGCACCGCTTTGTGCCAGGTCAGCCCCGACGCTCGGCCCCACGAACTCGATTCGCTTAACCATCGCGTCCTGGCTGGTCGATTCGTTAATCACGCTAACGACCTTGCTACCCAGCTCCTGACTGACGTTGGTATCATGCACTGGCGGCATACGTACCATGATGTCGCGGCTGCTGCCGAAGTTCTGCACCTGCGGCTCTTCAAAGCCCGCCTTCTGCAGCGCCTGGCGCATCTGGTCCAGTTCGGCCGGTTTTTCGAGGGTAATTTCAATCACCGTACCCCCGGTGAAATCCAGACCCCAGTTAAATCCGCGCACGCCCATCACGACAATGGCGGCAATCAGCAGAAAACCTGAAATGCCGAAAGCCCAGTAGTCCCAACGCATAAAGTCATAGACTTTACGACCGTGGTTCAATTGTTCAACAGTATATTCCTGTGCCACAACGCACTCCTCAGATAGACAGCTTTTTAACGCGCTTGCCGCCGTACAGCAGGTTCACGATGGCACGGGTGCCGACGATAGCGGTAAACATCGAGGTTGCCACACCGATACCGGTGGTAATCGCAAACCCTTTAATTGCACCGGTACCGACCGCATACAGGATGATAACTTTGATCAACGTCGTAATGTTGGCATCGAAGATCGAGCTGAATGCGCCCCGGTAACCCTCATCAATCGCCTGCTGAACGGAACGTCCGTTGCTCAACTCTTCTTTAATACGTTCGTTGATCAGTACGTTAGCATCGACCGCTACCGCAAGGGTTAACACGATACCCGCAATCCCCGGCATACTCAGCGTGGCCCCAGGAAGCAGGGACATGATGCCGACGATCAGCACCAGGTTAGCCACCAGCGCAGAGGTCGCGATCAGACCGAATTTCTTATAGAAGAAAATCATGAACAGGATAGACACCACCAGACCGGCCAGACACGCTTCCAGGCCTTGTTTGATGTTCTGCATACCCAGAGTCGGGCCGATAGTACGTTCTTCAACGATCTGAATCGGCGCAATCAACGCACCCGCACGTAACAGCAGAGAGAGCTGACGCGCTTCATTTGGGTTGCTGATACCGGTAATACGGAAGCTGTTACCCAAGCGAGACTGGATGTTGGCGATGTTAATCACCTCTTCCTCTTTCACCAGAATCGCACGACCATTGGCATCTTTCTTACCGCTGTCTTTGTACTCCACGAACAGGGTCGCCATCGGTTTGCCGATGTTGTCCTTGGTGAAGTTAGACATGATGTTACCACCAGCGCTGTCCAGAGAGATGTTAACCTGCGGCTGGTTGAACTCGTCCATGCTGGAAGTGGAGTCGGTGATATGGTCACCGGTCAGAATCACGCGCTTGTACAGCACCACCGGCTGACCTTCACGGGTCTCTTTCACTTCAGAGTCGCCAGGGACACGTCCGGCAGCGGCGGCGGCGCTGTCAACGTTGCTGTTAACCAGACGGAATTCCAGCGTCGCCGTAGCGCCAAGAATTTCTTTCGCCCGAGCGGTATCCTGAATACCCGGCAGTTCAACCACGATACGGTCGGCGCCCTGACGCTGTACCAGCGGCTCGGCAACACCCAGTTGGTTAACACGGTTACGCAGAATGTTGATGTTCTGCTGCACGGCGTATTCACGGGCTTCTTTCAGACGCTCATCGGTCATCACCGCTTTCAGGCCAGTAGCGCCCTGCGTGGAGATAACCAGATCGCGGTGGCGCGGGCTCAGCCAGGAAATCGCCTGATCGCGCGCTGCGCTATCGCGAAAAGCGATACTCAGACCATAATTATCTTCCTTACGCACGGTAGAGTAAGGGATGCCTTTTTCACGCAGTTCGCTGCGCAGGCTGTCGATATTTTGTTCCTGCAGTTTGCCCAGCGCGGTGTCCATATCCACTTCCATCAGGAAGTGTACGCCGCCGCGCAGGTCAAGACCCAGCTTCATCGGCTCGGCATGGATAGCCGCTAACCAGCGAGGAGTCGCCGGGGCCAGGTTCAGCGCCACGACGTATTTATCACCTAACACGTCCACCAGCACTTCACGCGCGCGCAGCTGGACATCGGTGGTGTCGAAGCGCGCAAGGATTGCGCCCTCTTCCAGTGCCACAGACTTAGCGGTAATTTTTTCTTCTTGTAATGTTTTCTGGACCTGGATCAGCGTTTGCTCACTGGCGGCGACACCGCGCGCGCCAGTGATTTGAACGGCCGGATCCTCACCATACAGGTTGGGGAGCGCATACATCAGGCCGACGATAATGACGACGACCAGCATGATGTACTTCCACAAAGGATAACGGTTTAACACGGCAGTTCCCTTAGGGAAAAGTGGATTACAGTGCCTTCATGGTGCCTTTCGGCAGAACGGCGGCTACGAAGTCACGTTTGATAACCACTTCAGTGGTATCGTTCAGCGCGATAGCAATGTATCCGCTTTCAGCAACTTTCGTGACGCGACCAACCAGGCCGCCATTCGTCAGCACTTCATCGCCTTTGGCGATAGAGTTCATCAGGTTTTTATGTTCTTTGGTACGCTTCTGCTGTGGGCGCAGGATCATGAAGTAGAAAATCAGACCGAACACCACCAGCATCAGAATCAGAGACATCGGGCTACCCTGCGCCGCGCCACCGGTTGCTGCTACCGCATCAGAAATAAAAAAGCTCATTCAAATTCCCTCATTATTAAAATTAATCAACGTTCAAAGGAGGAACAGGTCGCCCCTGACGTTGGTAAAAATCGGTCACGAAGCTCTCTAATTTACCCTCTTCGATAGCCTTACGTAAACCAGCCATTAAACGCTGATAATAGCGAAGGTTATGAATGGTATTGAGACGCGCGCCCAATATTTCGTTGCAACGATCGAGATGGTGCAAGTAAGCGCGTGAATAATTGCGACATGTATAGCAATCACACTCGGCATCCAGCGGCGCGGTGTCGCTTTTATGCTTCGCATTACGAATCTTCACCACGCCATCAGTGACAAACAGGTGGCCGTTGCGCGCGTTGCGCGTTGGCATGACGCAGTCGAACATGTCAATACCGCGACGCACCCCTTCAACCAGATCTTCTGGCTTGCCGACGCCCATCAGATAGCGTGGTTTGTCAGCCGGGATCTGCGGGCAGACGTGCTCCAGGATACGGTGCATGTCTTCCTTCGGCTCACCAACAGCCAAACCGCCGACAGCGTAGCCATCAAAGCCAATCTCTACCAGACCTTTAACGGAGATATCACGTAAATCTTCGTAAACGCTGCCCTGGATAATGCCAAACAGCGCATTTTTGTTGCCAAGAGAGTCAAAACGGTCGCGGCTGCGCTGCGCCCAGCGCAGAGACATTTCCATCGAGCGCTTAGCGTAATCCCACTCCGCCGGGTACGGCGTACATTCGTCGAAGATCATCACGATATCGGAACCGAGATCGTACTGAATCTCCATCGATTTTTCCGGATCGAGGAAAATAGGGTCGCCGTTAATCGGGTTACGGAAGTGGACGCCCTGCTCGGTAATTTTGCGGATATCGCCCAGGCTGAACACCTGGAAGCCGCCGGAATCAGTCAGGATAGGTCCTTTCCACTGCATAAAATCATGCAGGTCACCATGCAGTTTCATGATTTCCTGGCCCGGACGTAACCACAGGTGGAACGTGTTGCCGAGGATAATTTGCGCGCCGGTGGCTTCAACTTCTTCCGGCGTCATCCCTTTTACGGTGCCGTAGGTACCAACGGGCATAAAGGCTGGCGTTTCAACCACACCGCGCTCGAACACCAGGCGGCCGCGGCGAGCGCGTCCGTCGGTCGTATCCAGTTCAAATTTCATCTTAACTCCTGCGTCAGAAAAACAGTCTGACGTTAAACACTCATGTCGCGGAGTTATTCCCCGACACGCTCAAAAATAGCCTGCGGATTGTACGTGATAAACATCGCGTCCCCGTAGCTAAAAAAGCGATATTTTTGTTCTACCGCAGCCTTGTAGGCATTCATGGTGTGCTGATAGCCAGCAAAAGCTGAAACCAGCATAATCAGAGTCGATTCAGGGAGATGGAAATTGGTCACCAGCGCATCAACCGCTTTGTACTGATACCCCTGATAGATAAAAATCTGCGTGTCGCCGAAAAACGGCTCAATCAGATCGTTTTTCGCCGCCTGCGCCGCACTCTCCAGTGAACGTACGGAGGTGGTGCCCACCGCGATAACCCGGTTGCCGCGTGCTTTCGCCGCCAGCACCGCATCAACCACCTCCTGCGGCACTTCAGCGTACTCAGAGTGCATGATGTGATCTTCAATGGTCTCCACACGCACCGGCTGGAACGTCCCCGCGCCAACGTGCAGGGTCACAAACGCCATTTCAATCCCTTTCTCGCGCAGCTTCTCCAGCATCATATCGTCAAAGTGCAGGCCTGCGGTCGGCGCAGCCACCGCCCCCGGCCTGGTGCTGTATACGGTTTGATACAGTTCGCGGTCAGCGTCTTCATCCGGACGATCGATATACGGCGGCAGCGGCATATGGCCGATGCTGTTGAGGATATCCAGTACCGGACGTGCGTCGTTGAATTCGACTTCAAACAGAGCATCGTGACGTGCCACCATCGTGGCGTTGATGCTTTCATCATCGCCCAGCAGCAGCGCCGCACCCGGCTTCGGCGCTTTAGACGCGCGAATGTGTGCCAGAATGCGTTTGTCATCAAGCATGCGCTCGACCAGCACTTCAATCTTGCCGCCGCTGGCTTTACGGCCAAACAGGCGCGCCGGAATCACCCGGGTATTGTTAAAGACCAGCAGATCGCCCGGGTTAAGTTTGTCGAGTAAATCAGTAAAAGTCCCATGCGTCAGCGCTCCTGTCGGACCGTCTAACGACAGCAGGCGGCAGCGACTGCGCTCCGGCTGCGGGTAGTGGGCGATCAGGGATTCGGGTAGCTCAAAGGAAAAATCGGTAACGCGCATGACGGTGACTCAGACGAAATTAAGAGGCGGGTAGTCTAGTGCCGGGGCGCTCTCCCTGCAACCTTTACCCCGCCGTATAGTTGTAATACTCTAAATCATTCGAGTTGCAAGAAGGGGCAACGGAGAGAATGTCTGGGAGCTTAGTAAACTAAGTGACCGGGAAGAACGAAGGAAGCCAACGCCCATGCAACGTGAAGTATAACGAGTATTATGAATTTTCTCGCACACCTGCACTTAGCTCATCTCGCCGACAGCTCCCTGCCCGGCAATCTTCTGGCAGATTTTGTGCGCGGCAATCCCCAGGCGGACTACCCCGCCGACATTGTCGACGGCATTTTTATGCACCGGCGCATTGATGTCATGACCGATAATCTGCCGGAGGTAAAAGAAGCGCGCGACTGGTTTCGCCCGCAGACCCGCCGCGTGGCGCCCATTACGCTCGATGTGATGTGGGATCACTTCCTGTCGCATCACTGGGCACGCATTTCACCCGATATGCCGCTCAACGAGTTTGTCCGCTATGCCCAGGCACAGGTAACGCCGGTATTAGCCGATTCACCGCCACGCTTCGTGAATCTCAATGCCTATTTGTGGTCGGAGCGCTGGCTTGAACGCTATGAAGATATGGACTTCATCCAGAACGTCCTCAACGGCATGGCCAGCCGCCGTCCGCGCCTTGATGCCCTACGCGACTCCTGGCAGGATCTGGATACTCACTACGATAAACTCGAGCAACAATTCTGGCATTTTTATCCGCGCATGATGGCGCAGGCCACCAGGCGCGAACTATAAAGATTGCGCTTTCTCACAGAAAGGCTATTCTGAACTACGTTTTCCGATATAAATTGATAGATAAAACCTATCTCATTGATTGTCAACGTCACGTTGAGTTCGCCTCAACCAGTCCCTATACTTGCCCGCGTTGCGTTCCAATTAACCTTATTATTAACAGGAGAATCATATGGTTCTGGTCACTCGTCAGGCTCCGGATTTTACCGCTGCAGCTGTTTTAGGTAACGGTGAAATCGTTGAGAAATTCAACTTCAAACAACACACCAACGGTAAAGCGACCGTCCTGTTCTTCTGGCCGATGGACTTCACCTTCGTGTGCCCGTCTGAGCTGATCGCTTTTGACAAACGTTACGAAGAATTCCAGAAGCGCGGCGTAGAAGTGGTTGGCGTCTCCTTCGACTCTGAATTCGTTCACAACGCATGGCGTAACACCCCGGTAGACCATGGCGGTATCGGTCCGGTTAAATACGCGATGGTTGCTGATATCAAACGTGAAATCCAGAAAGCTTACGGTATCGAACACCCGGACGAAGGCGTGGCGCTGCGCGGCTCCTTCCTGATCGACGCTAACGGCGTGGTTCGCCACCAGGTGGTTAACGACCTGCCGCTGGGCCGTAACATCGACGAAATGCTGCGTATGGTTGACGCGCTGCAGTTCCACGAAGAGCATGGCGAAGTTTGCCCGGCACAGTGGGAAAAAGGAAAAGAAGGTATGGCCGCTTCTCCGGAAGGCGTTGCCAAATACCTGACCGAGAACGTGTCCAGCCTGTAATCGGCCGATGTTCAGAAAAAGGCTCGCACATGCGGGCCTTTTTTATCTCCTGCCGCAGCACGTTTTTACGTTCTGTCGCGCAGTTACTGTTCCCTCCCCCTTTCCAGAGGGCTTTTTTGTTATCAAACTCAAACTTTGGTAAAAAACTGCCATGATATTTGTGGTACACAGAACACTTCTCAAAAATAAATCGCTCTTTTTTTAATCCTTCCCGCCTGATATTTTTTTCAATAATTCATACCTCATAAATAACTAATTGATAATTAACACAATAATAGTTTTTATTTTTTCTTAAAAAATAACACAAATTTCATTTCGCTGTGATCAACTTCAATGTTTAAAAATTCAAATGTGATCTGAACCATGATTTCCTGTGTTCTATTTGGTCATGCTTTAACCCAGAAAATAAATGCGTTAAGGATTGGATTATGGAAATCATTTTTGATCGCCGGTTAATCGCACTTGATCAGAACATTACCACCGCCAGTCAGGCGATCGAATTATCCGGGAGACTGCTGGCCCACCAGCAAATTTGTCGTCCCGAATATATCAATGCGATGTTCGAGGTCTATCAGGGTTTTGGTCCCGCCATTGTTATTGATAGCGGGCTGGCGATGCCTCACGCGCGTCCCGAGACAGGGGCCATCCGCACCGGTTTTTCTTTAATCACGCCCCGCCAGCCGCTTTATTTTGGTCACGAGGAGTTTGATCCGGTGAACGTCATCATCGGTATCGCCGGCGCCGATGCCGGTAGCCATATAAAAATGATCCAGATAATCGCCTCACTGATTGAATCGAATATTGTGTCGTTCCTTCGCGAAGAGCATGACATCAATGCCGTATTCAATTTCATCCGCAATAAAATGGAGTCGTCATTATGTTAGTTATCAGAACCGTTTGTGGTAACGGGATTGGCAGTTCATTAATGGCCGCCAGCAATGTCAAAAAAATATGTGATGAATTAGGGATCAAAGCTGACGTCGCCTCTGTTGATTTCGCCAATGCCGTAGGAGAGAAAGCCGACCTCTACATCACCATCAAAGAATTAGCTAATCAGTTCCCTGCACATTGTCAGGTCGCCATTATTCGCAGCTATGTCCATAAAGTAAAAATTGCTGAAGATATTACCGATGCCCTGACAAAAATTTCTGCGACTCATTCTTAATCATTATTAAGAGCCTACCCCAGCAGGCGTACATTGTTGCAGCCAGTTTGGACACGGACAGCGCGGAAAAACCGGAGCGTACACGCAGTACGTGAGGATTTTGAGCACTGCCCAGGGCCAAAATGGCAAATAAAATAGCCTAATGGGATAGGCTCTAAGGATACGATCATGCAGGCTATACTCACATTCTTATCAGAAATATTCAGTCAACCCGCATTTCTGATGGGGATTATCGCATTTGTCGGTTTAGTGGCACTGCGTTCCCCCGGAAATAAACTTCTCACCGGAACCTTAAAACCCATCCTCGGGTATTTAATGCTCAGCGCCGGCGCCGGAGTTATCGTTGCCAACCTCAATCCGCTCGGCGGAATTATCGAAGCCGGATTTAATATTCGCGGCGTTATTCCTAACAACGAGGCTATAGTTTCCGTTGCCCAGAAGATGCTGGGCGTTGAAACCATGAGTATATTGCTGTTAGGTTTTATTTTTAACCTGCTGATTGCCCGCTGCACTAAGTATAAATATATCTTCCTTACCGGTCACCACTCCTTCTTCCTCGCCTGTCTGTTCTCTGCGGTGCTGCAGGCGGCAGAATTCCGCGGCTGGATGCTGGTATTGATTGGCGGATTCTTACTCGGCTCCTGGTCGGCGATCTCTCCGGCAATTGGCCAGCGCTATACCAGGCAGGTCACCGAAGATGGCGGCATCGCGATGGGTCACTTTGGCTCGCTGGGGTATTACATTTCCGCGTGGATCGCCAGCAAAACCGGCAACCCGGCGAACTCTTTCGCCGATACCGAAATCTCTGAAAAATGGGGCTTTCTGCGCGATACCACGGTCACTACCGGGATCGTGATGTTCGTTATCTACTTTGTCTGTAGCGCCGTGGCCGGCAGCGAATATCTGCGGACAATCACTGACCAGAACATGCTGATCTTCTCTATCCTGACCGGGCTGCAGTTTGCCGTCGGCGTCGCCATCGTCTACAACGGCGTGCGCCTGATCCTTGGCGATCTGGTACCGGCATTCCAGGGGATTAGCCAGAAGCTGATTCCCGATTCGATCCCGGCCGTTGACTGCGCGGTGTTCTTTACTTTTAGCCCAACGGCGGTGGTCGTCGGTTTTATCAGTTCCTTTATCGGCGGTCTGGTGGGAATGCTACTGCTGGGCACCTTCGGCATGGCGCTAATCATTCCCGGCATGGTACCGCATTTCTTCTGCGGCGGGACTTCTGGCGTCTTCGCCGACAAGTTGGGCGGCAAACGGGGCTGTATCATTGCCTCATTCATTGGCGGCATATTCCTCGCCTTC